>NZ_MBQA01000056.1:0-307 GCF_001709235.1 Pseudoalteromonas sp. BMB | reverse complement strand
CTGCGATGTACGAATATCAATACGTTCCAGTTTGCTACGGTCGATTTCTGGCAGGTTGAGGAAGAAATCGTAATTGATTTTCTCTTCTTCGACATGTTCCAGGCGAGACATCATATTGATGGCTTTAATCTCTGGATTCTGACGGTCTTTCGCCGGGCAAACTTCGACGCACAGGTTACAACCGGTGCAATCTTCCGGTGCCACCTGCAAGACATATTTCTGCCCGCGCATATCACGCGATTTCACATCCAGCGAATGCAGGCTGGCAGGGGCGTTTTCCATCGCTTCAGGCGGCACCACTTTTGCG
>NZ_MBQA01000055.1:0-587 GCF_001709235.1 Pseudoalteromonas sp. BMB | reverse complement strand
GGTCTCGAAGATGAGTTGAAGAAGAAGATGGAGAAGACTTGGGCGGATAGGATGAATTCCTTCAAGGAACGAGGGCCCAAAACGTTGCCCAAGTGGGATCCTACTGCTCCCAAGGTCAAAGAGGTCATTGAGGCAAGAACGTACGACGACGACGATGACCTTCTTGACTTAGAACCACCATCCTTTGGAGCACCCGCAGAACCCGAACCAGCCCCAAGAGCTCCTTCACCTCCTCCACAGGAAGAGGAAGAAGAAGAAGAGGAAGAGGAGGAGGATGAAGAAGAGGAAGAAGAGGAAGAATAAACGGCTAATAGTGCGGAAGGAAATCTGGATTTTGCGGGTTTGGAGTGTAGAACTGAGTAGTCGTGTCTTCCTCAAACTTTCTCTAAAAAAGCGCAAACAAAACTCATAAAAAATCATTGCAAGCTGTCACTAAATCTTCTTAAAGGGAAATCATCATATGCACCAGAAACAAGTCGGCTTGGAAAATTGCTGAAGAAAATTTAGTGCAGGGAGACCCTGTGCAGGTGATGAAGTTTTTCATGGTTACATTTTTTTGGTTTACGGCTTCTGTGTCTGAAAATCAT
>NZ_MBQA01000054.1:0-1003 GCF_001709235.1 Pseudoalteromonas sp. BMB | reverse complement strand
CTGGGGTACCCGCCCGTGAACTCTGCCGCAAGCATGCCATTTCCGATGCCACGTTTTACACCTGGCGTAAGAAGTATGGCGGTATGGAGGTGCCTGAAGTTAAGCGCCTGAAGTCGCTTGAGGAAGAGAACACCAGACTCAAGAAGCTGCTTGCCGAAGCCATGCTGGATAAAGAGGCGCTTCAGGTGGCTCTTGGGCGAAAGTACTGACGACAGACCAGAAGCGGGAAGCCGTGATGTTGATGTGTGATGCGACCGGTCTGTCGCAACGTCGTGCCTGCAGGCTTACAGGTTTATCCCTGTCGACCTGCCGCTATGAGGCTCACCGTCCGGCTGCTGATGCGCATTTATCAGGGCGCATCACTGAGCTGGCACTGGAGCGCAGGCGTTTTGGCTACCGTCGTATTTGGCAGTTGCTGCGCCGTGAAGGGCTTCATGTTAATCATAAGCGCGTGTACCGGCTTTATCACCTCAGTGGCCTGGGCGTAAAACGCAGAAGACGTCGTAAAGGGCTGGCAACAGAACGTCTGCCGCTGCTCCGTCCGGCGGCGCCCAATCTGACCTGGTCGATGGATTTCGTCATGGACGCACTTTCCACCGGTCGCAGGATCAAGTGTCTTACCTGCGTCGATGATTTCACAAAGGAATGCCTGACGGTCACTGTTGCCTTTGGGATTTCAGGCGTTCAGGTCACGCGTATTCTGGACAGCATTGCACTGTTTCGAGGCTATCCGGCGACGATAAGAACTGACCAGGGGCCGGAGTTCACTTGCCGTGCACTGGATCAATGGGCCTTTGAGCATGGTGTTGAGTTGCGCTTAATCCAGCCGGGCAAGCCAACGCAGAACGGATTTATTGGGAGCTTTAACGGACGATTTCGCGATGAATGTTTGAATCCACGCTGAATTATCAGACACCGTCTGAATTTGCAGCGGGCTGGAGAAAGGGTCATTCTGAGAATGAAGATTCCGACGTTACTAACTGAGTGTTGTATCTAATCGTGG
>NZ_MBQA01000053.1:0-570 GCF_001709235.1 Pseudoalteromonas sp. BMB | reverse complement strand
TGATCTTCCAGGGCATCCATACGTTCCTCATCTGTTATGCTCCTATGCTCAAGCATCTTACGCATACGTTCACTTTCATCTGCGGCTTGGGAGGCTTCTTCAAGTTTTGCGGTTGCTGTCTTAAGACGTTCTTCTGAACGCTCAAGATCCTCTTCTAGCAGTTGGATGCGCCTGTTCAGAGCAGCTACCTCACCTTCAGCGGCTTGAAGAGCTTTGTCTTTCTCTTCCAACTTGTTGTTAGCTTGAGCCAGCTGCTCCTGCACTTGATCCAACTCATTTTCAATTTGCTGGATCTTCTTTTGCAGCGAACGCACTTCCTCTTCAGCCTTGTCGGCTCGTAGATTTGCATCTCGGGACTGGTTCTCTGCGGTTTCTGCCCTGTCGACGGCATTGTCCTTCTCCAACTTCATGCCTTGCATCTTCTTCTTGATGGCCTCCATCGTGTATCGTCGGACGGGTGAACACCGAGAGCAGAGATGAAAGAGGAAGACACGAGAGCAGCGACCAGCTCAAGATCCGGGAGAGAGAGCGAGTGCGAGTTGCTTCAGCAGATCACCAATTTACCCGCTC
>NZ_MBQA01000052.1:0-385 GCF_001709235.1 Pseudoalteromonas sp. BMB | reverse complement strand
AGAAATATAGGTCCAGAATAAGTAGCTGAACGAAACTCTTCTTTTTTACACGTTTATGAGTCTAAAATTTGAATGGCAGAAGAAAGAGTAAAATACATTTTGCTCTTGTTGCTGCAGTTTTAGCGGTAAAATATTTTCTTCGTGTATTTTCGAATTTGTCTTGGATCTGTTTCTTTTACATATGCCTGGTGTTGCCGAAGTTCTGACCACTCTGTGTGGCTCCCTTGTTGGTGCCGTACTGGAGGTTAATGATGCCTTCGCTGGCTCTCAGTTGTTCCTCAGTGAACTGGCGTTTATTTTCCTCAGATGGTTTAGGTCCCAAGGATGGGCCATTGTATTCTGGATGGGTGTAGCACGCTCTTCCGAGGGCCATAAGACACTGGGT
>NZ_MBQA01000051.1:0-248 GCF_001709235.1 Pseudoalteromonas sp. BMB | reverse complement strand
ATCTCTTGCGTACAGCAGAAGTAGTAACCATGTCTGGGTTTGATCCGATTTCGTTTATGAAGGATTTTATTGCCGGTGGTGTTGCGGCTGCTATTTCCAAAACTGCTGTAGCTCCCATTGAACGTGTAAAATTACTTTTACAGGTACAACATGCCTCGAAACAAATTACGGTCGACCAGCAGTATAAAGGAATGATTGACTGCTTTGTCAGAATTCCAAAGGAACAAGGATTCCTCAGCTACTGGTCG
>NZ_MBQA01000050.1:0-385 GCF_001709235.1 Pseudoalteromonas sp. BMB | reverse complement strand
TGTATAAGAGACAGCCGGAACGGCACTGGTCAACTTGGCCATGGTGGCCCTCCTCACGTGCTATTATTGAAGCATTTATCAGGGTTATTGTCTCATGAGCGGATACATATTTGAATGTATTTAGAAAAATAAACAAATAGGGGTTCCGCGCACATTTCCCCGAAAAGTGCCACCTGATGCGGTGTGAAATACCGCACAGATGCGTAAGGAGAAAATACCGCATCAGGAAATTGTAAGCGTTAATAATTCAGAAGAACTCGTCAAGAAGGCGATAGAAGGCGATGCGCTGCGAATCGGGAGCGGCGATACCGTAAAGCACGAGGAAGCGGTCAGCCCATTCGCCGCCAAGCTCTTCAGCAATATCACGGGTAGCCAACGCTATGTC
>NZ_MBQA01000049.1:0-307 GCF_001709235.1 Pseudoalteromonas sp. BMB | reverse complement strand
TAAGAGACAGGTGCTGAAAATGAACAATATGCTTAAGAATATTTTGCTTATCGGTGCGGCCATTATGTTTTTTTTTTTTTTTTTTTTTTTTTTTTTTTTTTTTTTTAAGTTAACTTATTTTACGATGAGTGATAGACGTGAACTTCAGAGGTTTTTACGGTAGTCTCTGTTATGGTTCATTTATGGGTTTTTTATACATTTTATGATTTTTTTACTTTCCCTCCAAAGCCACAGATGTTAAAACGCCGAAGCTTGGCTTAGCAGCAGTTGCGTGACCTTCACCACAGGCGCCTTGAATAAACGCCAG
>NZ_MBQA01000048.1:0-332 GCF_001709235.1 Pseudoalteromonas sp. BMB | reverse complement strand
CAAGTTCGCTGTCTGCAGCACGGCGGGCACGGTCAGCCTGTTCCAGAAGCTGCCTGCTCTCTTCCAGTTCTCCATGCATGGCATTGCATCTCCTCTCAGACATGGCGTACTGTTCCCTGACTTCATCTCTAGCTCTCTGTTCCTCCTCGTAGGCCTGTTGCAACTCTTTGAGCTGTAATTGGTATTTCTTGATGTTCTTCTGGGCTTCTGCGTTGGCTTTGTTGCTATGGTCCAATGCAATTTCCAGCTCGTTGATGTCGCTCTCCAATTTCTTCTTCATCCTGAGTGCCTCAGCCTTGCCCTTTGCTTCAGCCTCCAAGAGATCGGAAGAG
>NZ_MBQA01000047.1:0-1176 GCF_001709235.1 Pseudoalteromonas sp. BMB | reverse complement strand
GGATCTCTTCGTGCGTTCCCAGGAAAACAGCGTAACAGTCCATAATGTGTGACGACGACATTGCCGCACTTGTTGTTGACAATGGATCTGGCATGTGCAAAGCCGGGTTCGCCGGAGATGACGCCCCCAGGGCTGTCTTCCCCTCCATCGTCGGACGTCCCAGGCACCAGGGTGTGATGGTGGGTATGGGTCAGAAGGACAGCTACGTAGGTGATGAGGCTCAGAGCAAGAGAGGTATCCTCTCCCTGAAGTACCCCATCGAACACGGCATCATCACTAACTGGGACGACATGGAGAAGATCTGGCATCACACCTTCTACAACGAGCTCCGAGTTGCTCCAGAGGAGCACCCCGTCCTTCTCACTGAAGCCCCCCTTAACCCCAAGGCTAACAGGGAAAAGATGACACAGATCATGTTTGAGACCTTCAACACCCCCGCTATGTATGTTGCCATTCAGGCCGTCCTGTCCCTGTATGCCTCCGGTAGGACCACCGGTATTGTGCTTGACTCCGGTGATGGTGTTTCCCACACTGTACCCATCTATGAAGGTTATGCTCTTCCTCATGCCATCCTCCGTTTGGACTTGGCTGGTCGGGATCTCACTGACTACCTCATGAAGATCTTGACTGAGAGGGGCTACTCTTTCGTAACCACAGCTGAGAGGGAAATTGTCCGTGACATCAAGGAAAAGCTGTGCTACGTCGCTCTGGACTTCGAGCAGGAAATGGCAACCGCCGCCTCCTCCTCCACAGTAGAGAAGTCCTACGAGTTGCCTGATGGTCAGGTGATCACCATTGGCAACGAGAGGTTCCGCTGCCCCGAGACCTTGTTCCAGCCATCCTTCATTGGTATGGAGTCTGTTGGCATCCATGAGACCACCTTCAACTCCATCCAGAAGTGCGACATTGATATCCGTAAGGATCTGTACGCCAACACTGTCCTCTCCGGTGGTACCACCATGTACCCTGGTATTGCTGACAGGATGCAGAAGGAAATCACTGCTCTCGCCCCCAGCACCATGAAGATCAAGATCATCGCTCCCCCTGAGAGGAAGTACTCCGTATGGATCGGTGGCTCCATCTTGGCCTCACTGTCCACATTCCAGCAGATGTGGATCTCCAAGCAAGAGTACGATGAGTCCGGACCCAGCATTGTACATCGCAAGTGCTTCTAAA
>NZ_MBQA01000046.1:0-158372 GCF_001709235.1 Pseudoalteromonas sp. BMB | reverse complement strand
CGACTTAAAAAATTGCGATGCGCAATCAGATCATAAAACACTAATACTCGTCAATTTAAAGTTCGATCCCGCCCTGGTATTTAACACTGATTGACTTTTATCTAAATAGGTTATTACGAGAACTCTAAACTAGTTTAATTAGTCGCAAAAATATTCTCACTAATAATATGGTTTAGGCACTGTATGTAGCAGCTAAAAATAACCATATAATTAGCAGCCAACGTTCCTACTGACACAGATAGAAAAGGTATAGTACACATAACAACAATGAGTAGCAGGTTAACAGAAAGAATAAACCTCGACTTGGTTTTTAATCTCTGCTTTATCGCGTCAATCGCGGACATTTTTCTTATTTTATACACAATTCTTATAACATGGACAGCCAATAACAGACTGAATGCAATATTAAAAAGAGTAAGTAGTGGGTATTCAAGGTGTAGCCCGGCAATACCTATGCAAGCAAACGCTAGCATAAGTAGTAACTGTATCCAGTGCTGTTTACAGTAAACTATGAGCGTAACTTTTGCACAAGCTCCTTGTTCTTTTACCACTACGGATAATAAATCCCAAGCAGTTATAATTAGCGCCATATAAAAACCAATATATATAAGTAAGCTTGACTTGTATAAAATAGCAGAGAACAGCAGTAATACTGCAATAGTCAATTTGGCTACTGGTAAGCCTGGTTTTAGATATATACGATCTATGTAGTTCATCGGAAAGCCTTTAGTGTGTATCACCTATTAGATTAACATCTCTCTACTTCTTCCCATTCATAACAGCCACCACCTGTACAGACAGAATATTCTACTGAACAAAAACCTCCCAAAGAGCTGCTGCCACCGCCGTCATTATTTCCTCAGTCATGAGGAGTTTCTACACTTCACCATTATTACCGCGGTTGTCACCATCATTATTTAAATATCCTTTTATTTATAGTTCGAGTTTGTACCTAAAATCAATTATTACAAATTGTTTTTAAATTGTAAAATTAAAGTGGTTTTTCAGCCGTGTGGTATGTTGAAAAGGGGGTCTTAGATTAGAAAGTAGAATGTCTGGGAAGCTAAGGGAAATAAATAAGTTTTCAGAAAAGATAAGCCAACCGGTCTGTCTCGGCTGGCTTATCAGATAAGAAATTATTGCGAGATCTGTAAACGTAGATAGTCATAGATCTTGCTAAAGAATCCACCTTCTTGGATCTCTTCAAGCGTAACCAGCGGGTATTGTGCTACGTCTTCACCCTCAAGTTGTAAGAACAAAGTACCAACTTTAGTGCCTTTTGCTAGCGGCGCTTCGAGCGTCTTATCTAACTCAAAGTTAGCCTTTAAGTTCTTGCTTTGACCACGTGGAATAGTGATTGGCGTGTCTTCCATAATGCCAAGCGATACGGTTTCTTTGTTACCCATCCATACGCGCTGATCGGCAAACGCGTCACCAGCTTGGTAAGGAGTAATGGTTTCAAAGAAACGGAAGCCGTAGTTAAGCAATTTTTTGCTTTCAACTTTACGTGCACGCTCACTTTCTGTGCCCATGACTACCGCAACAAGACGCATATCATCTTTAATCGCTGAAGTAACAAGGCTGTAGCCTGCATCTGAAGTGTGGCCGGTTTTAATGCCGTCCACTTCAAGGCTTGCATCCCAAAGTAGTGAGTTACGGTTATACTGCTTTATGCCGTTGTATGAAAAAGACTTTTTCTTATATAAAGCGTATTCATCAGGTACATCACGAATAAGCGCGGCACCTAGAGTCGCCATGTCTCTTGGAGTGGTGTAATGCTCATCGGTGTCTAGGCCATGGCTATTGATAAAGTGACTATTCGTCATGCCTAGCTTTTCAGCATGTGCATTCATCAGATCGGCAAACGCACTTTCGCTACCAGCAATGTGCTCGGCCATTGCAACACAAGCATCATTGCCTGATTGAATAATGATCCCGTGGTTTAAGTCATCAACACTGACCTGCTTACCCACTTCGATAAACATCACCGATGAACCAGGAAAGTTCTTAGCCCACGCTTTTTCACTAATAGTGACCTGATCAGATGGACTAATGTTACCTGCCGCGATTTCAGTACCAATAACATAACTGGTCATCATTTTGGTTAAACTTGCTGGCGCTAGCTTAGTATCGGCTTCACCTTCTGCAATCACCTTTCCAGTTGTGAAATCAACAAGGAAATAGCCTTTCGCATTAATCTGCGGCGGCGAAGGAATAATTTGTGCACTGGCACTCATAATAGAGAAAGTGCACACCAGTCCAAGGACTTTTTTAACGATTTTTGGTTTGATAGAAGTCATTATGCTCGCTTTTTTGTTTATCGGCATTCATTGCGGTTATTCTAAAGTTCCTGCTCACTGTAAAGCAAGAAAGCACGACTAAATTGACCTTGTTGTAAGGTTTTTAGTAAAGATTGTGCTTGATTGTCGTCGGTAATTGGGCCGACTCTAAGCTTGTACAGGTTGTTTTCAAACGTGATGGGTGTACCTAACCCCAATTCTTGTTTTAACTGACCTGCTAATAACTGTATGTTCTCAAGTTTACTGCCAGCAGCAACTTGTACATAGGTTAGCCTTGGAGACTCGCGCGATAGAGTAATGGCTTCGACCTTAACGCGCGCTGTACCCTGAAGGTGATAGCCTAGCTTATAGGCTGCAGCGTAAGACAGGTCGATTAATCTATCGTCGTGGAATGGACCTCGGTCGTTAATTCTAACGATAGCAGAGCGTCCGTTGTCTAAGTTTGTTACTTTGGCAAAGCTAGGAAGTGGCAGCGTCTTATGTGCCGCTGTCATATCGAACATATTAAAAATTTCACCATTGGAGGTGTGGTAGCCATGGAATTTACGGCCGTACCACGAAGCAGTACCTTGTTGTTGATACCCATGTTCGTCTGAGATTGGTGTGTAACGTTTTCCAAGAACAGTGTAGGGGCGATTGGCACTCACGCTCTTTTTCTCGTTGGTGACAATGGCATCCTGCATTTCCAGTTCGGTAGGCTCGCGTAGTGGCGCTTTATCATGGCGAATATGATAGCGACTTCCACAAGCGCTGAGCACGCTTAACAGGGCAAATACTAAAACCAGTTTTGAAATTAGGGTAATACGAACTGTCATTATTTTAACAACATCCTCTTATCTGTTGCGATTGCCATAATAATGCCAAAACCGGCCATTAAGGTCACCATCGATGTGCCACCATAGCTAATTAGGGGCAGAGGTACACCGACTACTGGCAAGAGACCAGAAACCATTCCGATATTTACAAAGACATAGACGAAGAAGGTTAATGTCAGTGCTCCTGCGAGCAGCTTACTGAAAGCGTCTTGTGCTTGCACTGCGATATACAATCCGCGACCAATTATAAAAAGATATAAGCTGAGTAAAATAGTGACACCCAACAAGCCAAATTCTTCGCTCAACACCGAGAAGATAAAGTCGGTATGGCGCTCGGGTAAAAATTCTAATTGAGATTGTGTTCCGTGCAGCCAGCCTTTGCCCTCAACGCCACCGGAGCCAATCGCAATTTTCGATTGGATAATATGGTAACCAGAACCCAGTGGGTCGCTTTCTGGATCTAAAAAGGTCAGAACACGTTGCTTTTGATAGGCATGCATTCCGTAATGCCAAAACGCATAGCCGCCGGGGACCGCGAGTAACAAACCAGAGCCGATTAAACGCCAACTTAACCCAGCTAAAAAGAGCGCAAAAATACCAGAGCTGGCGATTAAGATAGAAGTACCCAAGTCGGGCTGCTCTTTGATCAGAATGGTTGGCACTAATACAATCGCAAAGCCGATTGTTAAATTCAAAATACTAGGAGGTAAGTGAGAGCGGCCAATAAACCAAGCGACCGTCATGGGCACCGCTAGCTTCATTATTTCAGAAGGTTGAAAGCGGGTAATGCCTAAATCAAGCCAGCGCTGAGCCCCTTTACTACTGACTCCAAAAAACAGCACTGCGACGAGCATGCCAAGACCTAAGAGGTAAACCGGAATTGCCACACGCTTAAGTGTATTCGGAGAAAACTGCGCCATAAATAGCATGGCAACTAACGCACCAAACATGCGTGTGCCGTGGCGCATCATCATGCCCATATCTTGTCCACTAGCACTATAAACAATTGCAAGGCTACCAATCATCATAGTGATCAAGGCTGCAAATAATGGTAGGTCGATATGGACTTTTTCGAATAGCGAACGAGGCTTATTCAGCGGGCTCATTGCTGTTGCTCCTTCTCAAGCGGGTAGGCTGAAAAGTAATAATCCATCACTTGTCGTGCCATTGGCGCTGCGATAGCACTACCACCACCTTGGTTTTCGACAACCACAGTGATAACAATTTGAGGGTCATCAAAAGGTGCAAAACCCACGTAGATACCATTGTCTCTGTGTTTTTCTTTCAGCTTCTCGGCATTGTACCTTTCGCCTTGAGCAATACTGATAACTTGCGCGGTACCTGTTTTACCAGCGTGATCATAGGTCACGCCCTTAAATGCACTTTTCGCGGTACCTATTTTTACTGTGTTGTGCATAGCTTTTAACGCGATATCCCAGTGATAAGGATTTTTCAACACTACAGGTGGTTTTTCTTCCGTAAATAATTGTTCTACTTCAGTGTCTTGCTTAGAAATTTGTACTAAGTGAGGCTGGCGGTGTATGCCTTTATTGACCAAAATGCTCAGCGAGTTCGCTATTTGCATTGGAGTGGCAGTCCAGTAGCCTTGTCCTATCCCAACGGAAATCGTATCTCCCGGGTACCACGACTCTTTAAAACGTTCTCTTTTCCATTCAACGGATGGCAAAATGGCGGAGGTTTCTTCATGAATATCGATACCCGAAAGCTCACCAAAGCCAAACTGGTTCATAAAGTCGCTAATTTTAGTTATGCCGAGTTTATATGCAGCTTCATAAAAATAGGTGTCGCAAGACTGCTCAATAGCCTTATACACATCAACATGCTCATGGCCCCAAGGACGCCAGTCACGCCATTTATGTTTTACATTGGGAATTTGAAAAAAGCCGGGATCCCAAATTTTGGTTGTTTCGGTGACAACACCTTCTTCCAGTGCAAGCACCGCGAGATGGGGCTTCACTGTGGAAGCAGGTGCATAACGGCCTTGAGTTGCACGGTTGATAAGTGGTCTGTCTGGGTTGAGCAAGGCTCGGTAGTCTTTGCCGCTGATCCCGTGAACAAACAGATTTGGGTCGTAACTTGGGTTAGAATAGAGCGCTAAAATTCCGCCATCTCGTGGATCCATAACGATGATCGCGCCTCGGGTGTCTTTTAGCACATGTTGGACGATTTGCTGCAAGCCGATATCAAGCGTTAGCACTAAGTCTTTACCTGGTTGTGGCGTTTCCATGCTTAATGTGCGAATGATACGGCCGCGATTATTCACCTCGACGCGGCGAGAGCCCACAATACCGTGTAGCTGTTCTTCATAAAACTTCTCGACGCCGAGCTTACCGATATCATGGGTGGCACGATAGTTCGTGTCTTTGCCTGCTAGCTCTAAGTCAAAGAGTTCCTCTTTATTGAGCTTTGCGACATAGCCAAGGGCGTGTGTGAGGGTATCGCCATAAGGATAATAACGGGACAATCGAGCTTCAACGCTAAAGCCTGGCAAACGGTGTTGGTTAACCGAAAGGATCGCCACTTCTTCTTCGTTCAGACCACCTTTTAATACTTGGCTTTTGAAGCGGCGGTTATGCTTGATTTCCTTTTTGAAATCTTCTACTTCTTGCTCAGAAATTTCGATGAGTTGACGTACAGAAGCTAATGATGCTTCGAGATCTTCGACATCTTCTGGGATCACTTCAAGGTTGTAAACAGGGCGGTTTTCGGCGAGCAAGACACCATTGCGGTCGTAAATCAGACCACGGTTAGGGGCGACCGGAATGACTTTTATACGGTTATCGTTAGAGCGGGTGCGATAGGTCTCGTGCTCAGTCACCTGAAGTTTGTAGACATTGTGAAACAAGATCCCAACAATAATAACGACAAAAACAAAGCCGACAAAGGCCCGTCTCGCAAAGAGGTTAGCCTCGGCAGAATGATCCCTAATCGTCGGCCGTTTTTTTATCATTATTATTCTCTGTGGTAAGGATGATTGTTATTTAAACTCCAGCCGCGATACAAGCTCTCGGCAACCACTATACGCACCAAAGGGTGGGGTAGGGTTAAGTTTGATAATGACCATTTTTGTTCAGCCGCAGCAATACATTCTGGTGCAAGCCCTTCAGGGCCGCCAATCAGTAAGCTAACATCGCGACCGTCCAACTGCCACTTTTCCATATTGCTCGCAAGTTGGTGTGTATCCCATGGCTTGCCAGTCACTTCTAAGGTTACGATCCGATTGCCTTTTGGAATAGCGGCTAAGGTTTTTTCACCTTCTTGTTGCAAAATGCGTTTAATATCTGCGTTTTTCCCCCGTTTGCCAGCGCTAATTTCAATTAACTCCAGTGGCATATCTTTGGGAAAGCGTCTTTGATATTCGGTGAAGCCAGTTTCAACCCACTTCGGCATTTTGGTACCTACTGCAATGAGTTGGATCTTCACATTAGCCCCACAGCTTTTCTAGGTCATAAAAATCACGGGTTTGGTCTTGCATTACGTGAACAACAACGTCACCCAAATCAACCAATACCCACTCACCAACGTCTTGACCTTCTTGGCCAATTGGTGTTTCTCCAGCATGACGTGCTTCTTTTGCGACATGATCGGCAATCGATTGTACATGGCGTTTTGAGGTGCCAGTACAGATCACTAAGTAATCGGTGATTGAAGAAGTTTCGCGAACGTCGAGCTTAACAATATCACGCGCTTTCATATCATCTACTTTGTCTAGCGCGAAATCTAATAACTGTTGTGAATCCAAGTTTTTGTCTCTGTATTTCAAATAATCGGCGATTTTAACATGCTTTATGGGGTTAATCAGCATACAAGCCATGGCTATTTATATAATCTATGACAGAAGCAGGCAGCCAATGTTCCAAATATTCTTTGTCATGCTGTGCAATTGCAGCTCTTATTGTACTCGATGCAATGTCTTTTTGCTCACCGTGAAGGAAATAGCAATGTCCAGCCTTGGTGGTTTGGAGCTTATTTAAGTTATCTGTGTGTGCTTTGACCAAGTAAGCCGAGACTTTAGCATCTGGTGAGCAATGTTCTTTTGGGCGTTGATACACCACCAGATGACACAGCTTTGTGATTTCTTGCCATTGATACCAAGTGTGCAGGCTATTAAACGAGTCCATACCCATTAAAAATAAAATCGACTGGTCCTGATATTCGTTACGCAGCTCTTGCAGTGTTAGCAGGCTGTAAGAGGGTCCTTGTCGGTCAAGCTCACGTTTATCAATAACCAGTTTTTGTTGCCCTGATAGCAAATTAGCAAGCATCGCTAGGCGATGCTCGTCACTGATGCTGGGCTTTTGTTTATGAACCGGTATGGCACAAGGTAAAAATTTTAACTCAGCCAGACTTAGCTCGTCGACGCAGCGCATCGCCATATTTAAATGGCCCAAATGCGGAGGATCAAAAGTACCACCAAACAAAGCAATCATACATGCTCACTCTGGCTAATTGGTAACGGCATTGCGATGGGGGTGGCAAAGGCTAGTGCGATGTGTGCTAGAGCTTGATATGGCGCAGTGAGTCTTGCTTCTTTATATGCGGTATCAAAGTCTGCCATCATACAGAGCAACTGTTTCATTTGCTCTAGCGTTAATCTGTCTAACGCTTGCTGCGTGATGGTTTGCTGATTTTTCCAGACATTATGCTTTTTATAGGCATCTGCAAGCGTAGTGCCGGTTTGCCACAAGGTTTTAACACCCAGCAGGGTGCGTGCTTGGTTTTGCAAGGTCCAGAGAATACTCGCGGGCTCTACATTATCGCTGGCGAGCTTGTTCAATACTTTGATGATTTGTTTAGGGTTACCACTTAGCAATCCGGTATTTAAATCAAAAATATCGAACTTAGATTGATTTAATAAGCCGCTCAGCAATTGCTGTTCATCAACCGGGTTTTTACCAAATAGTAAGGAGAGCTTTTCGAGCTCCTGATGCGTTGCAAGCAAGTTGCCTTCTGTGGCGACGAGCAGGGCACGCTTGCCTTGTGGTGACACAGACAACTTCAGCCGCTTACATTCATCATCAAACCAGCGTTCAAGATGACGCCCCGTTAACGCATAGCAAGGGACAAACAGGCCTTTAGGCTCTAATGCTTTGAACCAAGCAGTGCGTTGAATGTCTTGACCCGCGCCCAGCCCTTTAAAAATAACAACGACATCTGGATTGACCTGTGCGGCCAAAGACTTTAAAACCGCGACACCTTGGGTAGGGACTTTTTGCTCGTTAAAGTCGAACTCGATGAGCGTACGCGCACTGAACAAAGACATACTGTTGTACTGCGCACTGAGCTCTTGCCAGTCAAATCCCGGAAGTAGAGCAAATTTAATGACTTCGTCAAAGCCTTGCTGCTTGGCTACGGTTCGTATGGCAAGTGCACATTCGCCTTGCTGAAAGGGTTCTTCACCAAAGACCAGATAAAAAGGTGCAAGCCCTTTACTTAGGTAATTGGAGAGTTGATTGGCATAACAACGCATTACAGTTGCGACAACTCTCGAATAATACGTTGGCTTGCAAGACGGCGCATCTCGGTTAGGATCAGCTCAAGCTCTTTTGCCTTTGCTAGCGCATTGTCTGGGTCGTCCTGATAGTTACGATACAGCTCGAACATTTGTTTAACGGGTTCTTGGCCCGGACGACTCAATCGGTACGACACGCGATACGCCAGTTCATACTGAGCAACCTGACCATTTTTGAACAAACTGAGTGTTTGACGTTCAAGTGAGTCATTGTACAAGTACAACTCAGCCGCTTGCTTGGTATTTTTTGGTGTAAGGGATACCTGAGCGCGCTGAAGATCGGACTGTAGCTGTTCAAACAAGGCTGAACGCTTGTCGTCACCGCTTAAGGTGATTTCTTTTAGATCGTCAGGAAGGTAAGAGGCTTGCTTGAGGTGAAAACCGCAGCTCGCCACGAAGAAGCAAGCTAGCAAAACTGCTAGCTTGCTGGTGTGCCAAAATAGGCTACGCATCTTAGTTTGCAACCACATTAAGTAGCTTACCAGGAACATAGATCACCTTACGGATGGTCTTGCCGTCAGTAAACTTAGTGACGTTTTCTTCGCTAAATGCAATCGCTTCAACTTGCTCTTGCGTTGCATCTGCCGCCACGGTGATTTTAGAGCGCAGTTTACCGTTGACTTGTACAACAATAAGCTTTTCATCTTCAACTAGCGCGCTTTGGTCGATAACAGGCCATGCCGCATCAAGAATATCACCAGCCTTGCCAAGCTCAGCCCATAGCTCGTGACACATGTGCGGTGTGATAGGTGCAAGCATAATCACCATGGCTTCTAGCGCTTCGTTTGCTAGTGCAATGTCTTGCTCATCGCTCAGTGGCGCTTTGATAAGCTTATTTGAAAGCTCCATCACCGCCGCAATTGCCGTGTTGAACGTTTGGCGACGTTCGATATCGTCTGTCACCTTAGCAATAGCTTTGTGGATGTCGCGACGTAGCGTCTTTTGCGCTGCATTTAGTTTGCTTAAATCAAGCTCGGCAGTACCTGCTTGCTTTACGTCAACTGCGTATTTCCAAATACGACGAAGGAAACGGTGCGCACCTTCAACGCCTGAGTCAGACCATTCAAGCGTTTGCTCTGGTGGAGCCGTAAACATCATGAATAAGCGAACTGTGTCAGCGCCGTATTGCTTGATAACCGTTTGCGGGTCAATACCATTGTTCTTCGACTTAGACATTTTGCTCATGCCTGCAGAGAATACCGGCTCGCCGTCTTCTTTATGCCACGCTTTAGTGATGCGGCCTTTGTCGTCAGTCTCAGTTAATACGTCAGTTGGTGCGATCCAAATGTCGCCGCCTTTCTCGTCTTTGCGGTAGTAAGTGTCCGCAAGTACCATGCCTTGACATAGTAGACGCTCAAATGGCTCATCAGAATTCACTAAACCGAAATCACGCAGCAACTTGTGGAAGAAGCGCGAGTACAACAAGTGCAAGATAGCGTGCTCAATACCACCAATATATTGGTTTACTGGTAGCCAGTAGTTTGCAGCACCTGGTTCAAGCATACCTTCATCGTAACGTGGGCTACAGTAACGTGCATAGTACCAAGATGACTCCATAAAGGTGTCGAATGTATCGGTTTCGTGGAATACCGCTTCACCATTTATCGTTGCTTTTGCCCATTCTGGATCTGCTTTAATCGGTGAAGTTACCCCATTCATGACTACGTCTTCAGGTAGACGAACAGGGAGCATGTCTTCAGGTGCCGCAAGCTCAGAACCATCTTCTTTGTTCAACATTGGGATTGGCGAACCCCAGTAACGCTGGCGGCTCACACCCCAATCGCGAAGACGGAAGTTTACTTTACGTTTACCCACGCCAAGTGATTCTAGTTTAGTCGCGATGGCGTTAAATGCGCCTTCAAAGTCTAGGCCATCGAACTCGCCAGAGTTGATAAGCGTGCCTTTTTCGGTAAACGCTGCTTCGGCCAGATTGGCTTCTACTTCTGCGCCGGCTAGAGGCTGAATAACTTGTTTGATCTCAAGACCATAAGCGGTTGCAAACTCATAATCACGTTGGTCGTGACCTGGTACTGCCATCACGGCACCTGAGCCGTAATCCATCAGTACAAAGTTAGCTACCCAAATTGGCACCTCTTGTCCTGTGAGTGGGTGGATAGCAGTAAAGCCAGTCGCGATGCCTTTTTTCTCCATTGTTGCCATATCCGCTTCGGCAACTTTGGTGTTCTTGCACTCTTCAACAAAACGTGAGATTGCATCGCTGTTTTTCGCCGCTTCTTGAGCGATTGGGTGACCTGCCGCAACTGCCACATAAGTCACGCCCATAAAGGTATCAGGGCGGGTGGTGTATACGGTGAAGCTTTCGTCGTTGTCGGCGCGTTTAAAGTCGATTTCAACGCCTTCTGAGCGACCAATCCAGTTACGCTGCATGGTTTTAACTTGCTCAGGCCAGTGGTCGAGCTTGTCTAAGTCATCCAGTAACTCTTGTGCGTAATCGGTGATCTTAATGAACCATTGTGGAATTTCTTTTTGCTCGACAATGGCACCAGAGCGCCAACCACGGCCGTCGATTACCTGTTCATTTGCCAGTACCGTTTGGTCAACTGGATCCCAGTTTACCGTTGACATCTTTTTGTATACTAAGCCTTTTTCGTAAAGCTTAGTGAAGAACCACTGTTCCCACTTATAATATTCAGGGTGACAAGTCGCGATTTCACGATCCCAGTCGTAACCAAAACCAAGTAACTTAAGCTGGTTGCGCATGTAGTCGATATTTTCGTAGGTCCATTTCGCCGGTGCGGTATTATTTTTAATTGCCGCGTTTTCAGCTGGAAGACCAAACGCATCCCAACCCATAGGTTGCATAACGTTTTTGCCTTGTAGGCGTTGGAAACGAGAAACCACATCACCAATGGTGTAGTTACGTACGTGACCCATGTGGAGGCGACCACTTGGATATGGGAACATTGAGAGACAGTAGTACTTCTCTTTACTTTCGTCTTCGACAACTTTGAAGGTATTGTTTTCTTCCCAGTACGACTGTACTTTGGCTTCGATATCTTGCGGGTTATATTGCTCTTGCATCTAGGTTTCCAAACATCTGGCAAAATTAATAGAAAATTGCTCGATAGCATACCCGAAATTGGCCAGCAATCACAGCACCTAAAGTGGAATTATTTTAGTCGATTGTCACGGACTAAAGGTCGTGTCGAAGTGGAGATAAACGACGCGAAGACCAGCAGCGGTAAAAGGGGAAATTTTATGCTGTTGCAAGTAAGAGTTATTATCACTTACTATTGTTAAATATCGAAAGAAGTTTGAGAATTCCCTTGATAAAATTGTGGTTACGCCGTGCTCACCTAGTAATGGCGCTAGTGGCTGGTGCATTTATTATTTGCTTAAGCTTAACTGGGGCACTGCTTATATATGCCAAAGATATTCAATATCTTACTCAGCCTCAGTTGTGGCGAGTTGAGCCACAGTCTGAGCCTCTTGGGGTAGAGCAAATAGTCACCTCAGTTGAATCTACAACCGCTGAAAAAGTTTCACTGTTTATGCCTGAGCAGCAACCGGATTTGGCATGGCAACTGAAGTTGTCTAGCGGTGATTATGTTAGCGTTAATCCCTACAGTGGCGAGATCCTTCATCGCTACCAGTATTACTCTACGCTATACGGTTTTACGATGGCGCTACATCGTTGGCTGTTGTTTGAAGGTGCTGACAACAAAAAGCCGCTTAGAGATTGGGTATCTATTTGTGCACTTGTACTCATTATTGAGTTAGTGTTGGGTTTTTATCTTTGGGTAAAGCCTAAAAATCGCTTGAAACGGCTAGTGATAAAACCAAAAGCTAAGCTAAGGATCCTGCTTTATCAGTTACACACCGTATTGGGGGTATATTTGCTTTTACCTATACTGCTCATTGCCTTTAGTGGTATGGCGTTTAACTGGCAGCCGCAAACTAAGGCTGTGGTTGAGTGGTTGAGCTTTGACGAGGTCGAAGCAAGACCAAAACCGCCCACTATTGCGGTTAATTTTCACGGCTTACCCTATGATTTAAATAGCGCTACAACACGCGCAAAAACCACCTTCCCAGACAGTCAGCTGTTCCGTATTTATATGCCTGACAAAGCGTCCGACAGCATCGCTTTCAGAGTTCAAAATCCAGGCGAAAGTCATGCCTATAGCTGGGTTTGGGTAAACCCTTATAATAGTGAGGTAGTAGCGCAATATGATGCGTCAAAAGCGGGAGTCGCTACGCAAGTTTGGAACTTTAAGTACAAGTTTCATATTGGTGATTTTGCAGGACCCATCGTGCAATTTGTCTGGTTAATACTTGCCTTAGCTCCGACCTTTCTCACGATATCCGGCCTGTATTTTTGGCTACAACGTCATCGCAAGAAGAGGTAATTAACTTCACTCTAAGTTACTGTTATGTAGATATAATTGCAAAAAGTGGCGTAGAGTAGAATAATTTTTTAGTAAAGGGTAATGCAAATTATTCACATTTGCCTTGTTTTTACTGAGGTTTGCCAATATTATGTTGCCGCTTTTTATATCATTATTATTCTAAATCCAGCAAGGATAACCATGTTAAAAACTACTCTCAGTATGGTAGCGTTGGCTGTTAGCGCAGCAGCCATTGCAGACGATACCAATGTTAAAGATCTTCAAGCAGCAGATATGGAGCATATCGTGGTCTCGGGCAGTCGTGTGTTTGAAAGCATCGATGAAGTGCCTGCCTCTATTACGATTATTAATCAAAAACAAATCGAAGATCATTTAAAAGTAAATCCAGAACTACAAAGTTTGTTATCTCAAATTGTTCCTGGTCTTGCTCCGGATACGGGTAGTTCAAGTAATACAGGGCAATCATTGCGTGGACGTGCGCCTCTGGTGATGATTGACGGTGTACCTCAGTCTACGCCACTGCGAAATGGTTCTTTGGGTGTAAAAACACTCGATCCAAGTGCCATCGCCCGTATAGAAGTGATCAAAGGGGCAACCTCAATTTATGGTAATGGTGCTTCGGGCGGGATCATTAACTACATCACCAAGCAGGCCAAAAGCGATGGCAAACCAGAAGGTGAAATTAGCCTATCTAGCCGCTTTAGCGCAGTAAAGCTTGCAGAGAGCGCAGGTGCTCGAATTGCGGGCGCGATTAATGGCCGCGTTGACCAGTTTAGTTATTTAGTCACGGCAAGCTATGAAGAAAACGGTGTTCAGCGTGATGCTGAAGGTGATATTCTAGGTTTACAGTATGGTCTGTCGGATACCGTGACAGAAAACTACTTTACTAAGCTTGGCTATGACTTTGATGAAGACAAGCAACTGCAATTTAGCTATAACTTCTACAGTTCACAGCAAAAAACGGACCTAGGTGATGTGTTTGGCAACATCAATTTAGGTGAAAAATCTTACGCAATTCACGTGCCACCAGCTCAGCAGAAACAAGGTAAGCCACAAGGGCCAGAAGGTAATGAAAACATTACGTTGAAATACACTGATATAGAAGTTTTTGCGAATACACAAATGACACTTGATGCGTATATGCAAGACATTGAGAACGTGTTCTTCTTTTCTCCAAGCTTAGCAAACCCTGACGAAGGATACACTGGCGGTCAATCTATTATCCGTTCTGAAAAAAAGGGCGCGCGTGCAACATTTAATACCTTGGTTGATTTTGACAATGTCCAAGCTACCTTCATTTATGGTATCGATGCGTTGAATGATGTGACCTCACAGCCACTTGTTGATGGTCGTATCTGGGTGCCAGAAATGGACATGGAAAGCATCGCAGGTTATCTACAGACCAAGTGGATTGTTGCCGATGACCTAGTGTTAAAAGCGGGAGTGAGACAAGAAAGTATTGATCTTGCGGTAGCTGATTATCAAACACTAAAACTTTGCCGTTCAGCGGATCAGTGCTCTGTGCCACTTAACGTGAAAGGCGACACCATTGACTATGACGCCACAACTTACAACGTGGGTATTAAATATAACGCAAATGAAAAGTTTAGCCCATTCGCCAGTTACTCGCAGGGCTCTGATATCTCGGATATTGGCCGTCTGCTGCGCAGTGCAACGGTAGAAGACATTGGTCAAATTCAAACAGAAGCGTCGATTGTTGATAACTACGAAATCGGTTTTAACTCTCAATTTGAGACGTTACGATTTGAATTTGCGGCATATAGAAGTACGTCTGAGTTTGGCACAACGAATAAATTCAATGAAGTAACCGGAGTTTATGAGCCTGTTCGAGCACCACAAAAAATATGGGGTTATGAGGCACTTGTCGATTACAAGATCAACGACACGCTAAAACTTATTGCCACATATAGCTATGTAGAGGGAAAAGATACCGAAGCCGATACTTATCTTGGCTCTAGACAAATTAGCCCACCAAAGCTTACGGCAAACCTAAACTGGCAGCCAGTTGATGCGTTATCGATGACGTTAAGCTGGTTACATGTGGGCGACCGTAAACGTTTCGAGCGAGACGATAAAGGCAACTATGTTGGAGATCAAGGTCCAATTGACAGCTATAATGTGGTTAACTTTAGTAGTCAATATCAATTCGACCAAAGTTGGCAAGCTTTTGTTGGTATTGAGAACCTATTTAACTCAGACTACTTCCCAGCTCGTGCACAAGCCTATACGTACGGTGGCTACAACATTAAAGGCCTTGGTACAACAGCAACCGTTGGTGTGAAGTATCGTTTCTAAGCTAACTTTTGGCTTCATAATCTGAAGCAAAATGGGTTTGCTGAGCACCCAGTTCAGCAAACCCTAATACAATGAATGGTATATCTGGTCTACACTTAATCTATTGGCGAAACAGGAGTGTAGCAATGGCGGATTATCAAAAATGGCTGGATCAATTTTCCGATTGGCTCAAAGACGTCAAAGAACATGAAATTGACGATTTATCTAAGCGATTCTGGGAAGCGCAGAGCGCACTGAAAGACTACACCAAACAAACCTATGATGATTATAGTTACTATCTAAAACGTGACTTAGAACATCTTCTCGAAAACAAATCCTTCTATGATGAAGCGGCTTGGAGTGAACTCAAAGCCAACATCTTATTTGAAATATCCCAATTAGAAGATAGAACTCAACTTGAGTGGTCCGCACTTTTAAAAGATTTTGAACACCAAGGCATTTATAAAGAAGGTGAATGGATAGCTTTGGGACAATTAGTGTGTAAGAATTGTGGCTATAAATTAGATGTTTATTATGCAATCAAGATCCCAGCTTGCAGCGAGTGCGGGCATGGGGAATATACTAGAAAAGCATTAGCGCCCTAAAGTGTGGGCGCTCAGCTTGGAAGCACCAAGTTGAGTAGACTAACGTATGCGAATAATACAAAGAAGTTAGAATGACCAAATCTAAATTGTCGTCTGAAAAAGCACTGCCTGCGAGCCAGCTCGCGCCATCAGTTTCGTTGACTCACATAGAAAATTGTATCCAAAATCCTTACCCAGAAGCGCTACCGTTTATTGGCCAGCAGCGCGCTCAAACCGCGCTAGACTTTGCCTTGGGAATGGAGCTTCCCGGTTATAATGTGTATGTCATGGGAGAAGCGGCGCTAGGTCGTTTTACCATGGTAAAAGACAAGCTTGAGGCACACAGTAAAACTAAGCCAACGCCCAAAGAATGGTTGTACGTCAACAACTACGATGACCACCGCGAGCCTATCGCGCTATTTATGCAGGCGGGCGAAAGTAAGCAGCTTGAGGCTGATATAGACGCCTTTATCGATGAGATCTTAGATACTTTTCCTGCAGCTTTTGACAATCCGGGTTATCAACGCAAGAAAAAGTCGCTAGATAAAGAATTCGAACAAAAATACGATGCTGCGATCACCGCCGTTGAGCAGCAAGCTATGAATATGAGCGTTGCACTGATAGAAGATACGGGGACAGTTGGCTTTGCTCCTGTGGTCGATGGTAAGCAGCTCAGTGATACGGAGTTTTCGGCTCTGGACGAGCATGTTCAGGCACACTTTTTAACCGCAATTGAAACATTAGAAGATGCCCTAATCGAGTCGCTTATTGAGCTGCCCAGGTGGAAGCGTGAATCTTCTGAGCGTTTGCGTAATCTTAAAAAAACCACCATCGAAGTGGCGACCAAACCGCTATTAAAAGCGCTTGAGCATAAGTATGCCGCACACATTGGCGTGCTGCGTTATCTTAAAGATCTGAAGGTTGAAATTGTCGATGCGGTATTAGATTGG
This sequence comes from Pseudoalteromonas sp. BMB, assembly GCF_001709235.1. Classification (NCBI taxonomy): domain Bacteria; kingdom Pseudomonadati; phylum Pseudomonadota; class Gammaproteobacteria; order Alteromonadales; family Pseudoalteromonadaceae; genus Pseudoalteromonas; species Pseudoalteromonas sp. BMB. The sequence continues at coordinate 141,528 of NZ_MBQA01000046.1, read as the reverse complement.
CTAGACGACGATAGTAGCAACAGCGACGAAAACAAAGATGACTTTGACTCAAAGGGAATGCTCACGGACTTTTTTGCGCCCAATATTCTGGTTGAGTTTAAAGAGGACGACCCAGCGCCTGTGGTGTATGAGCCAAATCCGACCTTTGGTAATATTTTTGGTAAGGTGGAATATGCAACCTCTCAAGGTAATTTGATCACCAGCTATCGCTCTATTCAAGCCGGTGCATTGCACCGCGCCAATGGCGGCTATCTGATCATGGATGCGGAAAAGGTCATGGCTAACGCGCAAGTGTGGGATGGCCTTAAACTGTCGTTAAAAACCCACCAAATTAAAAATGACCTACCGTATCAAGACAATTCGGTGGGCAGCAGCTTTACCTTAAAGCCGCAGCTAATTCCGTTGGATGTCAAAATTATTCTTTTGGGGTCGCGAGACCTGTATTACACCATTGGTGAATACGATGAAGAGTTTGCAGAGCTATTTAGAGTGCTGGCCGATTTTGATTACTATTTACCAAGCTCGGACAAAATGCAGTACCAATTTATCACTAAGGTGATGGAATACTGTAATGATACCTTGAAGATTGAGCTTAGCTCAGCGGCGCTGGCGCGTATGCTTAAATTTAGCTATCGCCAAGCGGAGCACCACAGTAAGCTTTCGGCGCGCTTTGCTGATGTTTTGGAGCTGGTGGCAGAAGCCAGTTTTTATGCCAAGCAAGATGGCGTAAACCAAATTGCCGCTAATCACATCGATGAAGCGATAGCTGGAAAAGAATATCGAACAGGACAGTTAAGTGAAAACATGCTCAGTGATATTCAAGAAGGGCATACCTTGATTGCAACCGAAGGCACCGCAATTGGTAAGGTAAACGGCCTGACCGTACTGCATATTGGTGACACTGCATTTGGTACGCCTGCGCGTATTACCTCTACGGTATATGCGGGTGCTGACGGGGTGATTGACGTTGAACGTGAAGTAGACTTAGGTAAGTCAATTCACTCAAAAGGCGTGATGCTGCTTACGGGTTACCTAGGTAACAAGTATGCGCAAGACTTTAGCCTGACGCTTAGCGCAAATATCGCCATTGAACAAAATTATGGTTTTATTGACGGTGATAGCGCATCACTTGCAGAGCTTTGTGCGCTGCTATCGGCGGTGACGCAACTCCCCGTGGATCAATCATTAGCGCTCACTGGCTCAATTAACCAACACGGTGAAGTACAAGCCATTGGTGGTGTAAACGAAAAAATCGAAGGTTTCTTTAAACTCTGTAAAATGCGAGGCCTCACAGGTAAGCAAGGGGTGATCGTCCCTGAATCTAACAAGGTCAACTTAGTGTTAGATGATGAAGTGATTGCAGCTGTTGAAAAAGGCTTATTCCATGTCTATGCCGTTGCTACAGTAGATGAAGCGCTTAGCTTGTTAATGGATAGACTAGCAGGAGAGCTAAGTGATGAAGGCTATCCCGAAAACAGTATCAATGCAGTTGCAATGGCGAAACTTGAGCGTATTGCAAAAGTAGTAAACGGCGATGATGACAAAGGAGAAGAAAGCCATGACGACAACTAATGTTATCCTCGTTATTGTTGCACTGGTGATTGCGGTGGTGTTTTTTCGAGGTGGTCAGAAACAGAAGCAGCTTGCGCAGTTTAATCGAATTCAAGCGGCAGACTTTTTGAAAGAAAACGAAAAGCGCACAGAGGTTCATAAAACTGACTCAGGTCTTCAGTACGAAATAATCACTCAAACTGACGGTGGCAAACAGCCAAATGCAACGAGCAAAGTTAAAGTGCATTACCATGGCACTTTACTTGATGGCTCCGTATTCGACAGTTCGGTACTGCGTGACCAACCCATCAGCTTTGGACTTAATCAAGTGATCCCGGGTTGGACCGAAGGCGTGCAGTTGATGAGCGAAGGGGATAAATACCGCTTTTGGATTGGTCCAGACTTAGGCTATGGTGACCGCGCTGCAGGTAAAATCGAACCGGGTTCGTTATTAGTGTTTGAAGTTGAGCTGCTCGCGGTAGAGTGATCGGTGTTATAGTTGTGCAAGGCGCTACGGCATATAGCTTGAATAAACGTAGCGCCATACGCAGTTAATGGAGCAACAACCTACATAAATACAGCCAATTATTTTCCTTTATTTTCTGTATAGCGACTAAGCAGCATATTGGCGACCTGTTGCTTTACGGCCCGTTTGTCATTGGGGTCAACGCCAAAACGTTCCGCCAGTAGTGCGATTTCTTCATCGGTTAGATTGAAGGATAAGCGTTGCCGAGTTTTCTTCGATTTAACTTCTAAATCAAGGATCTTTCTGATCATATCGGATGGCGTTAGCTCTTCGTCTATCGCCTGTTTTTTAATGCTTTTTTGTACTTCCGTGGTTAAATCGAAGGCCATTTGTGTGGCCCTCAATGCCACTTCTTGACGTTTCCACTTGTCTTCTCTTGTGGTCACGAGTTCGCTCCAGGAAATAGGTCGACAATATCGCTCAGTGGGCGACACATGGTTAGTGACACGTCAGTTTCCCCCCCATCCCAGATCTCAATATTGATAGCGAACTTTTCGTCAGGGCTAAGTAACTCGATAACTTCACATACTTCGCCACTTTCATCTTGATAGCGTGGCAAGGTGCGGCCGCGATAATCGCTATCGTAAAAATAGCAAACGTAGGGCGCTTCACTTTGTTGATAGCTTTTACCTAAAAATCGCTCGAAAATCTCTGGAGTGGCGTGGGTGTCGATGTGGGTCAGTGCTTCTTCATCGAAAATACGCGCAAACTCATCAAGCGTAAAAATAGCATCGACGTCTTCTCTTTGGATTTTGATAGAGAAATTCGCGTATTCCTCACCGTCACTTTGTTCAATTTGCAAAAAAGTAATGTTACCTGAATCACTTTCGAGAACAAATTCATATGCAGCGCTGCGTTCAAATTGGTAAGTTTGTACGCCAACCACTTTTAGGGTTTGTCCCTTGAGCCAGCTAGGGTAAGCGAATGAATCGATGATGGTGAGCATGTCCCCAACTTGCAGATCTTTTGCATGAGTAAGTTGTCGCTCAGGAGTTTTTTTTGATTTAAAAAAGCCAAACATAATGCACCTACATAATCAAAAAGGGTAAAAAGGAGGCGAGGCCTCCTTTTTCTAATCAGCAAATATTAGTTGCTTTGTTTAGCTCTAATACGTTCAAGAATATCATTACTCTTTTGCGTAGAGCCAATTCCTGCTTCTGCCATTTTAGCTTTTAGGTCTGCACCCGTTGCAGCGGCTTCAAGCTCTTTTGCCGCAGCCAGTTGATCTTGCCTATCTTGCTGGCGTTGCTTGATACGCTCAAGCGACTGACGTGCATTTACCATAGATGACGCATTGGTATTTAGTGTGCTGTTTACTGCCATGGTTGCTTTTTGAACGCTGTCTGTGGTTTTTACCATTGTCAGCTGGCGTTGGTTTTCTTTAATCGTTTTTTCAGCTTCTTTGATCTGCCGTTTTAACAGGATCACATGTTTACTAAAGCCGTCTAGCACTTGCTGATGCTCTGCGCGCTCAACTTCAAATTCACCGATTTTCTCTGCGATTTCTACCGCTAAAGCTTCGTTACCTTTTTCGAGCGCTTGTCCTGCATAGTTTTCATGCTCGATAATGCTTTCGTCAAGTGCAGCTAATTTGCGTTTTGTCTGCATCTCTTTCGCCATTACTTCTGTTAAGCTTTTTTTTGCTTTAGCTAATGCGTTTTGTGCGTCTGCAATTTCTTGCTCAAAAATACGAATGCCATTTGCATCAACAATTGACTCACCAACTTCTCTAGCGCCACCACGAACAGCAGTAAATAATTTCTTTAAAATACTCATTTCACAACTCCAATATTATTCATTCAAATACACAGTCACTGCATCTAATGCTTCGATTGCATTGTCCGCTAGGGTGACCAGTTCGTGCGTGATCTCATCAATTGAGGAGGAAACGGCTAGAGCACCAAATATCGCATACTGCTCATCAATTTTAGCAAACGCACTCAGCGGGATCGGCACATTCAGTTTTAATAGTGCTTCATTTAACTCGTTTAGCAACTCAGGCTTTACCTCATTCTCTTTAAATAGGTAACTAATGCATACAAGTTGTTCTTCAGTCTGAGTCACAAAAATTGGTAATTCGTCATTTCCGTCAACAATCACTTGCAATACATCTTGCTCGCCTTCATTGGCGATTAAGAAAGATTCGAAGTTAGCACCTTCTGTTTCAAATGATGCTAATTTGATTGATAGTTCATTTAATTCCATCTTCATTTACCTTTTTTGTTTTGACATATTATGTCTGAGTTAAGAGTTGCACGTAAGACATAATATGTCAATGGTCGTGCGCTAGTTTTTATACAATTCATCTTCTGTTTGCCATGCTTGGCGATAATAATCGTATAGTCTCCCTGTTCCTAACTGGTTGACTTCAATATCTTTTGCTCCATCAAAAAAGCGATTAGGGAAGGCGAAAGTCGCGAGTAAATACTCTTTGTTTATCCAGTTACTTGGGACAGGCAAAGACTCGACTGCTCGGATCCTAGCACTTGCAGGTTGCCCTGTTCTCGTTGCGATTGTCCATCCCCACTGGCCAAATGAGGGAATATTCTGTTGGTATTGCTCAACATGCGTAAACCCGGCATGTTTTACCGTTTTGGCTATGCTAATAAACGCTTTTTTGGCGTGATAGGGAGATGTTGACTGAATAGCGAGTGCACCATCGGGTGCCAGTAATTGACGCACATGATTATAAAAGTAGTCGCTATATAGCTTATTCAAATCGGGGTGATTAGGGTCAGGTAAGTCGATAATGATAGTGTCAAATTGCCTACCTTGGTCTAGCATTTTTTCTACTTCTAAAAATGCATCTGCAACGATAACTGTTGCTCTTGGGTCGTTTAAGGCGTCGCCATTTAAATGAGTTAATTGACTGGTGATATGTGGTCTAGCAGGGTAGGGTTGCCCTTGTAGTCCAAACAATGAAAGTAGTTGTCCATCCAAATCAATTAAGGTTGCATTTTCAACAGGCCATTCCAGTACATCTCGAAGTGCCAGACCATCTCCGCCACCAATGATTAATACCTTTTCACGACGGTTGGATGCCAGCATCGCAGGATAAACGAGCATAGTGTGATAGATCTGTTCATCCACAGATGAAAACTGTAATCGACCATTTAAGAATAAATCGTTAATTGGCATCGGTTGTGCGCGGCTCAATCGCTCAGTGATGACAACATGTTGATACTTCGTTGACTCTGAATAGATCACCTTGTCTTTGTAAAGCACGTTGCTGAGGTCTTTCATCCAAAGAGAGCCATGGCTCAGGATGACAAAAAAGATACCAAGTAGAACAAAGTGGCAAGCAAACAGCAGCTTAGCGAAGCGGACATGAGCATGGTAACGCCATAGGAAGATAAGTCCTGCAACAATATTAAATAGCGCAGTCCACGCTGCTGCTTGCATTATTGGCAGCGCAAGCATAATCGTGACCCAAATGGCAGCACCAACACCAGCACCGATATAATCTGCACCGTAAATGGTACCTGCGTTATTTTCAAGGAAGCGGCCATACACTTGTTGACGGATCCTAGCGATCAGCGGAATTTCCATGCCAATTAAAATGCCTAGGATGAGGCCGAAAACATAAGGTAAAAATCGGGCAAATGCTTGTAATTGCTCAAATGGCATGCCATCTAAGACACTATCGGGAGGCAGGCTGTAAAGGCTAGAAAGCGTATGGGGTAGGGTATAGGTAAGTGCAATAACACTGGCAATCACCAAAATACTGCTCATGCCCAGTAGCGCGATTAGGCTTTCAAGCCATGCAAACGCGGTAAAAGGATCTTTGAACCAGCGTGCTAAAAATGCGCCAATGCCCATGGCCACGATCATAGTGCCAATCATGGCATAAATCGCGCTTTCTACAGAGCCTAAAACGCGACCAGCATAATGAGAGAGTAAATATTCGTAGATTAGGCCGCAACCGGCCAAAATAGCCATGACGCCAATTAGTAGGGTGTCGTGACCGAACAACGACCAGTTGCCGGTCACTCTTGCTGAAGTTTGTGGTGCAGATGCGCTCAAGGGTTATGCACCTAACAAACTTGCCATAGTCGTACCAATGGCAAATGAAAGCGCGGCTGAGATTGCAGCAACACCAACATTCTTTTGTCTGTTCACTTCATCGGAAATATCTTTACCCGCCAGAATAATTTTTATCATGACGAGGTGTAAGACGATGAAAAGCACAATGCTACCCAGTGCCGCAATACTCCAGTACAGTAGGCTTGAGTTAATGTTGTCCGCTACATACGGCGCTAAACCGGACGCTGCAGTCAGTGCTAGTGCTGAGCCGATTAAAAAGCCCGCGTAGCGGATCCCGACCGCGATATTGTTGTCTTTAATTGCTTGCTGTAAACAGTCGCCACTTTTGTTGGTGCGCTTAAATAGTTGTACTCGGTATTGGCTCACAAGCAACATACAAATATTACCGATAATGAAGGCCGCAACCACAATCGGTAAACCATACCAGCCCTCTGTGAGTACCCAAAGCAAAGCTGAGCGGATCACAATGGCAACGCTCACCACATGGCCAAAATCAATCAGTGCTGAGGTGACATTACCTTTAACGATTTCGTCATGGAGGTGCACCTTGCGTAACGCGACTTTGTCTTGGAAAAAGTGGCCGAGTTTGATAAGGATGATACCAACGATACCATAGCCCGCCATTTGTAGCGCTTCTTGAGCCAAAGAACTGGCAAAAGCACCACTTGAAATACCTGAAATTACGATGGCCAAACCTGCTAAACCACCAGCAAAACTGAGACCAAATGCAAAGTTGTCTTTTTCTGTGATTTCATCGTTTGCATGGAGGTTAGATACCCAACCTTTGATGTATTTTAAGCTAACAAACAACGCGACGATCACCGCCATATCTATTAGCAATGCTTGAAAAGTCCAAGCTGTTAATCCGTTAAATTGGTACATGTGTTAACTCCGCTATATATGCGCTATTTGCCCCGGCTTACGCCACGGGAGGTTCTACTTGAGCTATTGCGAACTGAGCCGTAGCTTGAGGTTCGAGAGTAGCTGCTTCGAGTTACTGCTGATGGGGTATTGCTACTTCGACTTAACCCTGACGCGCCAGACTTTTTCTTGGCATAGGGACTGGTAAACTGTTTGCCTTGGCGTTGGTATGATTGTTGAGTACGCTTGGCGAGTTCAGTTTGGCGTTTGTAGCTTTTATAACTGGTGTATCTATGACGACCATAGTCACTGTAGTAACTGTATTTGCGGTGTTTACTCCAGCGACCATATTCAACATCACCAACAATATCGCCAAGCATGCGATACATGCCGTACCACATCCAAAAGCTAGTGCCGTCTGAGTTGGTCTGCCATTCGCCATAGTTGGCATTACCAACAAGCTGATTGCCGACACCGGTCTGACCGTTTGCCGTTTGTTCCGCTTGCTGACTGATTGCGCCAACTCGCGCTAGCTTTCCATCTGACATATCGGCTAAAACATTGATTGGATCTGTCAGCGCATCATTGAACAAACTGATGGAAGCTGCTTCTTTTAACAAGAGCGCTTGGTTGATAATATCATCGCTGTTCATACTTGGAGCGGGGGACTTGAGGGACTGATAACGAGTCAATAAACTCTGATATAAGGTTCCACTGCTTGTTGCGTCTTGGGAAATAATTTGCGCAATTTCACTGAGCTGAGGTTTTTGCTGACTAAGTACTTTGCCATACTCAGTCAAAAGGTTGGCATTTCTCACCTGCTTTTTATCAAGGGCGGATCCCAGCGTATTTATCGCTGTTGAAGCTTCTTGAAGTGTATGTGTAATGGTTTGCTGGATACGTTCTTCTTTCGATTCGCAGCCCAGCATTAGGCTCAATACACACAGTAGGCTAACCAGTTTCCAAATTCTAAAGTTGGACATTCATTGTCACCTAATCTACCTTGACCATTCGTTTTAATGTGCTGCCTTATTGATTTTAAGTCAACTATAAAGCGTCGTAATACGCAGTTGCGATGGCTTAAATAGTGTAATAAGTCAGTATAGAGAGTTACTTCCAATACGCCTTAACATAAATCTAAGCGTTAAGTGAATTGGTATCATAAAACTAGAGTTTGTTCATATAGAAGTTGCATTCGTATGAATGCAACTATCACTAAAGCGTAAAACGATAGCAGTATCCTAGCAATTCGCCTCTAGAATGTCATAGATAGCATCTTCTAGGTCTTCTAAATCAGTTTCATCTATTAGCAATCTGGCTTTTGACTCATCAAGGTCTAGCGCCTCCGCAAAGAAGCCTTTAAAGCCTCGCGCTTTGCGATCAATCTCAAAGATGATTTCGAGTTGCTCACCACGATTAAAGAAAACCACTTCTACCTCATCAAAGCGACCATGGAAGTCACCTGTGATCGTTTTAAACTCTAGCTCTTGTACGAATGGCAGGCGTGAGAAAGATACTTCATCAATACCTTCACAGTCTGATTCATAGAGTTTAAAGCCAAGCGCTTCCATCGCATCGATAGCCGCTTGTTGGAGCTCGGTAGGTACGATGTGTAAATAGTCCCTATCTGACTTGTCGAGCGCCATATCAATATCAAGGTTGGTAGCGATCCAAGTTTTGGATTGTCCAACAGTAAGCGGGGTTTCTTCAGCGAGGTCAAGCGCAAATGGAATGTGCTTTTCATCACCGGGTTCGATAGTAAATCGTTCGTTGATTTGAAATTTAGCAAGGGTGTGGTTTTTAGTGATGGTCGTTGTTTCACCTTCACTGTCTTCTCTTTCAACTGTGTAGTTGCACATTACGTTAAGATCTATTTTGTTGATCTCTTGAGCAACTTTGCCACCGATGATTTTAACCGTTCCAGAAATTTCTTCGCCAGGGGAGGCGTGATGGGTTTCTAAGATGGTATCTACTTTTGCTGCACCGATACCGACTGCGCCAAGGGCTTTTTTGAAAAAAGACATAGTCATCCTTATATATCTTGTGACCTTCCATCATGGAAAGCGCTGCCGTGTCGATTATAGGAATTATTATTAATTCGTCAATTGCTTTTCTCCTTCGAAGCCAATGACTTGAAAATATTTTTTATGATGCAGTCGGTAATTAACCTGAGGTTTGGATAAGGAATGTTCAAACTCATTGTTTCTAAAGAACAACTTAGTTTTTTCCTTGTCTATCCGCAGCTCAGGTTAATTAGTCATTATTCATAAAATTGGTATATTATTTTTATAACGATAGCCGTAGATGAGCAGTGTTCATTGGCATGTTTCAAATTGCAAAGTTCAAGTTTATAGAATTATGGAACAGGATGTTGCAACGCCTCATGGTTAAGGACCGACGTATGGCCCGCACTCAAGCTTTGGCGCAACCGAGCTATGAGGAATTGGCGTCGACATTAAGTGCGATGCCGGATTTGATGTTTGAACTGGATGAAGAGGGGCGGCACTGGGACGCCAGAATACTTCGCCCTGAGTTGTTAGTCGCGCCTGCAGAACAATTGATTGGCCATACGGTGACTGAAGTGATGCCAGAGCAAGCCGCTAAAATAGTGATGCAGGCATTACGGGAAGCAAAAGTTAACGGCTATTCACATGGTAGCCATATTCACTTGTCTACACCGGTTGGTGAGCGTTGGTTTGAGGTCTCTATTGCCCGTAAGGTTGTCACTGCAAGCGATAATCATGCTGAAACACGTTTTATCGTGTTATCTCGGGATATCAATGACCGCAAGTTGGAGTATCTCGAAGCCGAGAAGTTGGCGTATCATGACCAGTTAACTGAATTACCGAATCGCCATATTCTCCAGCATGGATTGACGGAGCAACTCCGTGTAGGTCAACAGCTTGGTAGTTACAGCGCAATCTTGTTTTTGGACCTTGACGACTTTAAAAAAGTAAATGATTTGCATGGCCACCATGTGGGGGATCAGTTACTCAAGGCGGTTGCCCAGCGTTTGTGTGCAAGTGTACGTGAGGATGATGTGGTGATCCGTTGGGGAGGCGATGAGTTTGTGATTTTAATCACTCACTTATCTCCGCAACAGCCTCAAGCCGAATCTCATGTGGTTGGGATCTGCCAGCAAATAATCAACAAGGTAGATAAACCATATCTCTTTGAAGGCAATAAGCTAAGTTGTCGGATTAGTATCGGCGTCAGTCTATTTAATAACCTCGACATCGAGACTGGGATCCAACAGGCAGATTCCGCTATGTATCAAGCCAAGCAATCTGACAGTGTGCGCTATGCTTTCCACGACAAGCCTATTAAGGATGTGGGAACCTAGATAAATTCATCTGACAATAACGACAACCATGATACACTTCGCGACTTTTCAGCAGTTTGAGGTAGAGAATGAAAGTCGGGTTTGATTACGGAAGCTCTCATTGTGCAATGCCTAGTGTGTCATGCAAAATGGTGGAGACGGAGATCCAACAGGCTTATTCCGCTATGCTTTTCGCAATAAGCCTATTAAGGATGTGGGAACCTAGATAAATTCATCTGACAATAACGACAACCATGATACACTTCGCGACTTTTCAGCAGTTTGAGGTAGAGAATGAAAGTCGGGTTTGATTACGGAAGTTCTAATTGTGCGATGGGTGTCATGCAAAATGGTGAAGTGGACTTACTGTGTCTCGAGCAAGATAAATATTACCTGCCTTCGACTATGTATGCGATGCACAATGCGTTAATTCCTGCATTTGTTAACCGTCATCTGAGTAAACCAGATCCAGTCTATACGCAGTCTCGCCAAGGGCTGCTAACGGTAGCGCAGCAAGCTAAGCGCGATCTCGATTTAGAAGCACATGAAGCGGGCGTTTTTTTTGGTCAAGCGGCAATTTCTGAGTATATTGAATTTCCTGAAGAAGGTTTTTTTGTTAAATCACCTAAGTCCTTTTTTGGGGCGGTTGGGCTTAAACCTCAACAAATCGCCTTCTTTGAAGATATTGCTGCGGCGATGATGGTTGAGATTAAGCGCCGTGCCGAGTCGCAGCTGCAACAGTCCATTACCGACACGGTGATTGGTCGACCTGTTAATTTTCAGTCCGTCGGCGGAGAAGAAAGTAATCAACAGGCGGTTAATATTCTTACTACCGCTGCAAAAAGAGCAGGATTTAAGGAAGTGGATTTTCTCTTTGAACCGCTCGCAGCGGGGATTGAGTATGAAAGTCGTCTTCAGCAAGATAAACTTGTGCTGGTCGTTGATATCGGCGGTGGTACTAGCGATTGTTCGTTTGTCCGAATGGGGCCAAGCTATCGCAATAACACACAGCGCCAGCAAGACTTTTTAGCGCATACGGGTAAACGTATCGGTGGTAACGATTTAGATATTGCGCTTGCTTATCACCAATTAATGCCGTTATGTGGTCTAGGTTCTAACATGAGTTCAGGTTTGCCGATGCCTAGTCAACTGTATTGGCAGGCATGTAAAATCAATGATATTCAGTCTCAACTAGACTTCTACAGCGATAAATTAGCGCGAGAATTGCAAAGCATGTTGCGAGATGTCGCCGAGCCGCAAAAGCTGGCGCGTTTGCTTCACATTCAACAGAACAAACTTACCCATCAAGTGGTTCGTGAAGGTGAGCTTGGAAAGATAGCACTCTCTGAGCAAGCAAAATTTAATGCCGATCTTGGTTTTATTGAGCCACAGTTAACCTCTGAATTTACGCAGCAAGATTTTGCCGAGTCGATCATGTCGAACTTAGAGCAGATGGGCATGCTTGCGAAAGAAGCCATACATCAAGCGGGGTCAAAGCCCGATGTAATTTATCTGACTGGCGGTAGCGCGCAATCACCGTTACTCAAGGCAACGCTTGCACAGCAAATTGGTGATATTGAAATGGTGAACGGGGATAACTTTGGTAGTGTTACTGCAGGCTTGACTAAGTGGGCGGATAAAATATTTAAGTAATCGAAGTCAAAATCAGAGAAGCGGTCACAAACCGCTTCCTTACTCATCTATTTTATCAATCTAAGCGACTAGCAAGATACTGCTCATAATCAGGTAAATGTCTTGCGATTGGCTGGCTCATTTTATCGCACGCCATCAGTAAATCTGCCGTTGCTTCATTACAGGCAACGGGAATATTCCAAACAGCAGCGAGTCTCAACAGTGCTTTTACATCCGGATCGTGAGGCTGTGAGGCAAGCGGATCCCAAAAGAAAATCAAGACATGAACATCTTGCTCCGCGATTTTGGCACCAATTTGTTGGTCGCCACCCATTGGGCCACTAAATAGCTTTGTTACTTCTAAACCAGTATGCTTTTCTATTATGTTACCCGTTGTGCCCGTGGCGTAAAGCTTGTGCTGTTTTAGGCTATCTAAGTGGGTCTGACACCACTCAAGTAGGGCTGGTTTCATGCCATCGTGTGCAACCAAAGCAATATGCTTTTTAGCTGGCAGTGGCTGTGAGCGTTTTTGCATGTGTACTGCTCCTATTTTGCGTAACTGTTTAGAGTAATAAGTTGACTGCCAATGCGATAAAAATTAAGCCTGAAATACGATCAATCCACACCGGCGCTGCGGGATGCTGCCTAAAATAGCCAGCGATTTTATCACCACCGTAGATATACATGCAGTCGATGGGAAAAGCTAAAATAGGATACAGTAAGCCAAACATGGCCAATTGCATCGTTGTTGAGGTCGCCAAGCTACTATCGACAAACTGAGGAATAAATGCAATAAAAAACAGGGCGACTTTGGGATTTAAGACTTCCGTCATCATTGCTTGGAACATCACGTTTTTAGGCTTTTTGGTGCTCACGTGCGGTTTTTCCTCGCAAGCTATCTGCCCCTTCCCAAGCGTCTCTTTGATAGTCATTATACCTAGATAAGCTAAGTAAGCTGCGCCGAGATATTGCACTGTGGTATAGGCGGTCTCTGAGGCTTTTAGGAGTGCCGATAAGCCAACAACGGCAAAGAGTGTGTGGATCACTCCTCCTAGCGCAAAGCCTAATGCGCTTTGCATGCCAGCTACGCGGCCATTAGTAAAGGTCTGCGCCATTAAAAACGCATTGGATGGGCCCGGTGCCACGGCAATTACCGTGCTGGCGATTAAAAATGAGAATAAGTATTCAAGATTTAGCATCGTATTATTAAATTAGATCTTTACCAATCCATACCACTTTACCGAGAATTTCCAGCTGCTCCAATTCATTCGGCATCACAACTTGTTCCCGGTATTCTTTATTATCACTAATCAAGCGTACTGAGCCATCAAAGTTTTGTTGTAAGCGCTTGGCATAAAGCTCTTCACCAAGGCGGACAACATAGATCAGGCCTTCGCTTAATTTTTTATCCGATAAATCCACTAAAATTGTATTGTTATTGTGAATAGTGGGCTCCATAGAGTCGCCTTTGGCAAACACCACGACCAGCTGTGACTTATCTAGATTTTTAAATTCAATCCACTTTTTTCTGAATGCAAGATAACGTGCAACCTCGGCACTTTGGTTAAATGCACCATAACCCGTACTGACAGAGACATGGTAGCCAGGCACAACAACAAAGTCCTCATTGAAGTCTTCCAAGGTAATACTTTGCTGGATGATTGGTGATTCGGTTTTGCAATCAAGTGGGATCCCGGTAACGAGCCACATCAAATCTACGTTGGCTTGTTTAGCAATGCGTTCAATGACACTGAGTTTTGGGTCTTCCCCTTTTAATATTCTGCGCAGCGTCCCTTCAGATACATCAATTTTTAACGCAAAAGCTCTAATACTGTCTGGCTTGATCGCATATTCTACGCGTTCCGCTAGGCTCATGAGACTTTGTTCCATGCGTTGCCTCTTAAATAATGATATGTGTGCGTCATTATATGGGCTATTTTTTGCGAAGTAAAATCATTTTTGACGCAAAAAAGATCCATTTTTTCGTTGAAATGCGTAAAAAATGGATCTATCATCTTCATTAAATTACGCAGCGAATGCATTTAGTCAGTGAGTGCGTAAATAAGTGATTTTTCTAAATGTCATATATTTGCGCAATTTTTTAAGGAATGAGTGTGATGTTAATGAGCCAACCTTTAGTTTCTGAACGCGCGCCGCTTGGTGCTGCCATACTTAGATTTGCACGTAAAAGTCGCGGTTTTACTCAAGCTGAATCAGCCGCAAGCTATGGTATAGAGGAGCGAACATTAAGGCGCTGGGAAAATAACGAATACAACCCTAAATGGAATGATGTGATTGCTTTGGTTGAAGATGTTTATTTAATGGACATTGTTAATGTTATTGTGGGATTAAGGACATCAAGCGCTGCGTAAAAAATTAAAGCCAGCTTGCGCTGGCTTTGTTCGATAAAATCGCTATGGCTAACATAGCGACTTATATTCTCTTACTCTTCGTCTTCAACAAGCGTCATCAGTGAAGTATTACCACCAGAAGCTGTGGTATCGATACTGATGGTTTTCTCCGTCACTAGACGATTGATAAGCGTATCGTAGTACTCTGCACTGATCACCGGCAGGATAGCACCTTTGCGCTCTGCAAGTTGCTGTGAGAAGTAACCAAGGCGTGAAGAGCGCGCAGCCACAACAGCACCTGCAAGGTGAGGGTGTGCCAAAATCGCTTGTAGCTGGTTTTGCTTCGCTACTTGGAATACGCCTTCAGCAACGCCAGTTGAGATGAACTTATCTCTAAATGCCAATGCTTCTTCATAAAACAAGTCAGAGGCTACTGTGATCACTGTGTTACCGGCAGCAAGTGCTGTGATAATTGAAATCGCCCAGAAGTTGAACGACGTACTCTTATCGGCATATACCACTACACAACCACGCGCTTCTAAGTGCAGCGTGTTCGATTCACCAGTAGGTCCCGGTAGCGTTGTGTATGTACGCATACGCTTTTCTAAGCGGTTTAGCTGAGCACGCGCATCAGAAAGCGTTAATGACAAATCATCCGCCAGCTCATCAATGATGTCTACTGTTGCCACTTTAGCAAGTAGCTGACGCACTGCCGAAACACGGTCATTAAGCGCAGTACGACGCCAGATCTTCTCATCACGCTTAGAGTTTTGCATCAGTTTTTCAACTTGCTCAACGGCACCTGGGAAGTGGTGGATCTCTAGCTCATCAGGCGTCAGATCTGTCATTTGTACGTTGTCTGGTGACGCTTTTTCTTTCACAAGGCGAAGTAGGTAGTTTGGACCACCTGCTTTTGGACCTGTACCAGATAGGCCACGACCACCAAATGGCTGTACACCAACGATCGCACCAATCATGTTACGGTTCACGTATACGTTACCCGCGCGAGACATCTTAGCTAGGTATTCGCAGCGCTCTTCAATGCGTGAATGAACGCCCATTGTTAGACCGTAGCCTGTACCATTGATTTGATCGATCACATTATCAAGTTGATCTGCTTTGAAGCGTACGACGTGGACTACCGGACCGAATACTTCACGCTTAAGCACGGATAGATCAGAAATCTCATATAGACGAGGCGCGAAGAAGTAAGCGCCGTTCTCGCTGTTATCAGGGATCTTAGCTTCGAATAGGAGCTTACCGTTCGACTTCATGTAATCAACATGCTTAGTCAAAGTGGTCAGCGCTTTTTCGTCGATTACTGGGCCTACGTCTGTAGATAGTAGCGATGGGTCGCCGATATGTAGCTCTTTAAGCGCACCTTGGATCATTTCAATGATACCGTCAGCAACATCTTCTTGTAAGAACAACACACGAAGTGCTGAACAGCGTTGGCCGGCACTTTGGAAACCTGATGAAATAACATCGTCAACCACTTGCTCTGGTAATGCTGTTGAGTCAACGATCATACAGTTTTGACCACCAGTTTCTGCGATCAGAGGAACCTGAATATCGTTACGCTCAGCAAGAATTTGTGAGATAAGCGTACCTGTCTCGGTTGAACCTGTGAACATAACCGCTTGGATACGCTCGTCAGGCACGATGTGTTTACCCACTTCGCTACCGCGTGCGATAACCGGTTGTACTACGTGCTCTGGTAAACCAACGGTATGCATTAATTCAATACAACGCAGTGCAATCATACTGGTTTGTTCAGCTGGCTTTGCAATAACGGTATTACCCGTCACGATAGCAGCAGCTACCTGACCTAAGAAGATCGCAAGCGGGAAGTTCCACGGGCTGATACATAAAATCACGCCACGAGCTTCAAAACGCTCATCTTTAGAAAGCTCTTCTGCACGCGCTGCATAGTAGCGACAGAAGTCAACGGCTTCACGTACTTCATCGATGCTGTCTTGGGTTACTTTACCTGCTTCTTTAATACAGATAGCAACAAGTTCGTCATGGTGACGCTCAAGGATGTCAGCAGTACGGCGTAGTAAGTTTGCACGCTCTTCAACAGAGGTTTGAGACCAACTTTCAAAAGCCGCATCAGCATTGGCAAGCACGCTTTGCATGTGTGCTTCATCGTGTAAAGGTACAGATCCAATCACTTGTTTGTGGTTCGCAGGGTTACGAACAGCAAGGTGACCTTCTGGTACTTGGCTTTCATCAATTAGGTGTTCATTAAACCAGTTGTCTAGGTTTTCTTTAAACGGTGTTAAATCGTTGATGTCCGTAAGGTCTTTACCTTTTGAGTTTGGACGCTCATCGCCATAAAGCTCGATAGGTAGTTTAATCTGCGTATTGTAACGGTTACGTAGGCCTTGCAGTGTTTCTACAGGATCTGGAAGTAGTGACTCAACAGGCTTCGTGGTATCAACAATTGCGTTTACGAATGATGAGTTTGCACCATTTTCAAGTAGACGGCGTACCAGATAAGCAAGTAGGTCTTCGTGCTGACCAACTGGTGCATACACACGACACTGAATTCCTTCGTTTTCAACGATTTGGTCGTAAAGTGATTCACCCATACCGTGTAAACGTTGGAATTCGAACCCTTTGTTATCGCCTTTGGCCACTTCTAGAATGGTTGCTGCGGTGTAAGCATTATGCGTCGCAAATTGCGGGAATAGTACATCGCGTGCTTCAAGGAGCTTAATAGCACACGCTTTATAAGAAACGTCAGTCGTTGCTTTACGAGTGAACACAGGGAAGTGCTCAAGACCATCTTGTTGAGTGGTTTTGATTTCTGTATCCCAGTAAGCACCTTTAACTAGACGCACCATCAGTTTACGGCCTACGCGGCGAGCAAGTTCAGCTACCCATTCCACAACGAAAATGGCACGTTTTTGATATGCTTGTACTGCAAGACCAAAACCATTCCAGTCGCCAAGTGCGTCGTCTGAGAATACCGCTTCGATGACATCTAGTGAGATATCTAAACGATCCGCTTCTTCCGCATCAACCGTGAAACCGATATCGTATTCTTTCGCAGCAATCGCAAGTTCTTTTAGCTTAGGTACAAGCTCGTCCATCACGCGGTCACGATGTGTGAATTCGTAGCGCGGGTGGATAGCAGAAAGCTTCACTGAAATACCTGGGCTCTTAATTGGGCCACGGCCTTTCGCTGCTTTACCGATCGCGTGGATAGCGGTCATATAGCTTTGGAAGTAACGATCAGCATCTTTCATCGTACGTGCGCCTTCACCTAGCATGTCGTACGAATATACATAACCTTTTTGTTCTTTATCAGCGGCGCGATCGATAGCATCTTGAATGGTTTCACCCATTACAAACTGCTTACCCATGATCTTCATTGCATAGTTAACGGATTTACGGATAACTGGCTCACCAAGACGACCAATTGTACGCTTTAGCACGCCAAATTGTTCTTCTTTATTCTTGTCTGAATAGTTAACCATTTTACCGGTAACGAGTAGACCCCAGCTTGAAGCGTTAACAAATAACGAGTCGCTGCTGCCTAAGTGTGAACTCCAGTCGCCTTTTGCGAGCTTATCGCGGATCAGGCTTTCTTGTGTTGCTTTGTCTGGTACACGAAGTAAAGCTTCGGCCAAACACATCAGTACCACGCCTTCTTCGGTAGAAAGAGAGAATTCATTTAAAAGCGCGTCTACACCGTTTTGACCGTCTTGATCTCTACGAATGTTCAATACCATTTGACGTGCACGTTCCCATGCTCGGCTTCGAGCTGTAACGCCTACCTCAGCTAAAGGTAAAATATGATCAATTACTGCGTTCTCATCGATGCGGTAAAAATCACGGATCTTTTGTCGGATAGGACAGTTAGTTGTCAAATCGCCGTTATAAAGCATAAGCAACCCTCAAAAATTGGAGTCAAAAATACATGTAATTCGCGCCTGCCTATGGAATCACACACCTTAATGTGCAGATTACAAAACTACATCTGAACTGATGCCAAACTAAGCAACCAAAGGTTGAAAGTGTAGTTTAATTTGTATAGGAAGCCTCAATTACGACAAAATGATGCAGTCACATTGCTAACCATAACACACCCATTTGGGGGTTCAAATTTTAGCCAGAATGCATTATCTAAATGTTCGAACAAAGCCGCGTTAAAGACTGAAATAAGCCGCTTTGCCCTTTATCGTTAATTTCGCGGGCATTCTATCGAAAAGACAGCAGAATATGCTGTTTTATTTTTAAGGAATACGGTAAATTTGCGGGTAATCTCAAACCCTCACAAAATTTTATGCTGATATGACGACTTCCATTAAAACTCGGGTATTAGATCGCATCGATTTAGCAATCTTAGACGCGCTCCAGCGCAATGGTCGGATCTCTAATGTAAACTTGGCGAAAGAGGTAAACTTGAGTCCGAGTCCTTGCCTCGATCGAGTAAAAAAACTCGAGTCGGAGGGGTATATCGAAGGGTATACGGCAAGATTAAATGCCGCAAAACTTGGCCAGCATTTGGTTGCGCATGTGGAAATTACCTTAAAAAGCTCGACCGAAGCGGTATTTGAGGTGTTTAAACAGCATATTGTAAAAATTCCCAACGTCGTTTCTTGTGATATGGTAGCTGGTGGCTTTGATTATTTAGTTAAAATCCGAGTCCAGGATATGCGTCAATATCGTGAGGTATTAGGTCAAATTGTTGAAATACCTGGAGTTGGTACAAATCATACCTATATGGTGATAGAGCACGTCAAAGAAGATATGGGTGTAGAAGTACTGAACTATCAGTAGCTGTTGGCCCAATTTAAGGAATAATAGATGCAAAAAGTGGTACTTATCACCGGTGCGAGCCGTGGGATTGGTGCGGCAACGGCTCAACTGCTGGGACAACAAGGGTTTACCGTTGTTATAAATTACAAGCAGAATGTGCAAGCCGCAGAAACGGTTGCTGATACCATCCTAAGTAATAATGGTAAAGCGCATTTGTTACAAGCAGATGTCACAGATGAAAAATCTGTAGAGGCAATGTTTGACAAGATAAAGACCGATATTGGCATAGTTACGCATCTGGTCAACAACGCGGGCGTGCTGAACGTGCAGACTCGAGTTGAACACATGACCGCAGCGCGTATCAACAATATGCTTACTAATAATGTTACGCCGTATTTTATTTGTGCTCGCGAAGCAATTAAACACATGCGTTTAAGTGCCAATCCAGCACAATGCGCAATAGTGAATGTATCGTCGGCAGCTTCTTATTTAGGTGGAGCTAATGAGTATGTTGACTATGCGGCTGCAAAAGGTGCAATAGACAGCTTCACTAAAGGTTTATCTCTGGAATTAGCCGCTGAGCAGATCCGCGTGAACTGCGTGAGACCGGGCTGTATTTATACCGATATCCACGGCGACGGGGGCGAACCAAACCGAGTTGATCGCCTAGCCGATTTTTTACCGCTGAAGCGAGGTGGAACCGCGATTGAGGTTGCCAATGCCATCGCTTGGCTTTTAAGTAATGAAGCAAGCTTTGTTACAGGAACTTTTATTGATTTAGCTGGAGGGAAATAGCAATTTATGAAAAATAAAATTGTTTATGTCTCAGGAACATTTGATTTATTTCACAGTAATCATTTAAAAATGATTAGTTATGGCCGAGGTTTAGGAGACACGTTGATCGTTGGTGTGAGCACCGATGAACTTGTTTGTTCTTATAAAAAGCCACCGGCAGTGCCATTTGAAGAGCGTTTGGCGATTATCGAAGGGTTAAGAGACCCAGATCTAGCTATTCCACAACGTACTTTAGATCATCGTGAAACAGTGAAAAATCTAAATATTGATGTGTTCGTGATTGGCGATGATTGGAAGGGAAAATATGATTATCTGAAAGAGCTTGGAGTTCAGGTATTTTACTTTCCTTATGGTGCTGGCGTTAGCTCCAGTAACTTAAAGCAAAAAATCTACGATCAGTATAAAAAGCTGATAGAGCAAAGCGACAATCATCCAATCCCAGAGCCACAGAAATGAAAGTGTTAATAACGGGCGGACAGGGTGGTCTTGCCGCTTATTTAAGCGATGAATTGAAGCGCTTAGGACACGAAGTGGAAGCACCATCACGCGCACAGCTTGATGTCTCTAAACCAGCTAAAGTTGAGCGTTTTTTTGACGACAAATCTTATGACTGTGTAATCAATGCGGCAGGAACGCTTTACTCAAGTTTAGTGGCAGACTCAGACCCAAATCTCTGGATCCGTGACATCGAAGTAAACCTAATCGGCACTTATTTAATTTCTCGTGCTGCAATTAAAGCAAACAAAGCGGTGCATTTGATCAATGTGGCGTCGACGGCGGCATTTAACAGTTACAAAGATTGGACGTCTTATTGCGCAGCGAAAGCCGGCGTAGTGACTCTATCTAAAGGTCTTCACAAAGATGGCTACAAAATAACGGTACTGTGTCCTGGGGCAATAGATACTAAGCTGCGCGATGGTCTTACTATCAATAATCCCAATGTGATGAGCATACCGCAAGGCGCTGCCCCAATCTTAGAGGCTGTAACTACACCACAGCACATCGGTAAGCTGTTTTTTTATCGCCTGAATGAAAGTCGTAGCGAGTCGCTTGATTAGACTGGTTTGCTAATATTCATTGGCATAATGCGCTTGAGCTAGGTTCTCAATACGATTGCGCAAGGTCGGTGCAAGCAGTTTGTAATAGTATGTGGTGGCATGGAAGTCACCGCGCTCATCACTGACGAAATGAGGGATTTGCCCAGCAACTTTAAAACCCAAACTCTGATATAGGATTTCTGCGTCCGAATCCGATTGTGTGTCAAGGACGAGTAACGATATCTGCTGCCGTGTAGATTCTTGCTCTATGGCTTGCATCAGCTTTGTTGCCACGCCTTTGCGTCGGCTGTTTGGATGCACTAATAGTTTTTCCACTTCAGCCCGGTGCTGAGCATTATCTTTTGTTGCTGGTGAGAGTTGCACACAACCTGCCATTACGCCATTAAGTTCAGCGATAATAAGCGTCTTTTGCGACTTGATTACAGCATCGAATACCTGCCACCAGTAGTTTTGTATTGCTCTGCTAGAGGATGAGGGTAAAAAGCCGATAGAGGCGCCAAGATTAATACAGGCTTGCGTCAGTGCGCTGAGTTGTTTTACCCAAAGCTGACAATCTAAGCGATTGTATTTCAAGCTAGGCGCCTGAATAATGCGAAGCTGCATAGCGCTATTAGACAAATTGTTCATGCAGTTCCTTATTTATCCGAGCCAGACTTCGCTCAAGCCTTGCCTTTTCATGCATTAATTTTTGCCATCGAGTTTGCTGTTTCTCTTGGGAGCGTCGCAGTGCTTCGTAAAGTGCTCTCTGCGACACATGATAGGCTTTTGCAGCTTGTGATGGGGTGAGCATATCGTTCATTACTGCGTGTACTGCTGTGTCTAGTTTGCCAAGTGTCATTGTGCCTTCTCCTTAACATCTACTGGGTTTGTTGCTGTATCGTGCACAGGCCAGATACTCACATCCAAATGCCAAAGTAAGTACATCGTTTGATATAAAGTGTACATAATTACGCTCCTTTCTTTGTCGTGTTAGTTGATAAGGAAAAACTGTGCCAGAAATTAAAATTATTTAATATCAATAAGATGTGGTTTTTGTTGGTCTGTAAATACGTTCATATTGCACTGCTTTAGTGAGGTGAGTGCAGCATTTGCACCGAATTGAACAGAATTAGCGCGAGAGTGCTTAAAAGTTAATTTGGATCAAATTAAGGTGAATAAAGTAAATAAAATGTTTATTTTTAATATTTGGATAGTAGGCTTTGTGCGACTTTATTGAAGGAGCATTTTTTCATGTCTGAATTATCCAGAACCCAAGATATTACAGACCCTGAGGGGTTACAGTTCCAAATCCAAATCGACGACATTGCGGTTAACGCATGCGATGGTGAAACCGTGCTGTCTGTATTGCTTGCGGCGAACTACAAGCAAATCATGGAAAGCGATCGAGAAGCCGTATCCGGTGCTTATTGTGGTATGGGCGTTTGCCATTGTTGTCAGGTAACAATAAACAAACAACATAAACAAAAGGCTTGCCAAACCTTAGTACAACCCAATATGCAGGTTGAAACCAAACAAAATCGTTTCAAGCAGGTTGGAGTATAGTGTGATGCCTAGTTGTCAAAAAGAAAAAATCGTTATTGTTGGTGCAGGACCTGCAGGCGTTAGCTGTGCAGCTGAGCTGGCTAAATATGGCATTACTAGCACCTTAGTTGACGAAGCACCAAAAATTGGTGGGGTGATCTATCGCGGGCCACTTCGACAAGCAAGTAAGCTTCCTCATTTAGATGAAAATCTTAAACGAGCGATGGCTGCACTAAAGGTACGCTACGAACATCATAAACAAGATATAACACTACAACTACAAACCAAAGTGCTTGGGCCTGAAGGCGAAAGCGGTTTGCTGTTGCAAACACAAAATCAGTTAACACAAATAGATTACACCAAGTTGGTTCTGGCAACTGGTTGTCATGAGCGCAGTGTGCCATTTGAAGGATGGCAGTTACCTGGTGTGATGTTAATGGGTGGGATGCAACTTCAGCTTAAAAGTGGGTTAGTTCGACCAGGGAAAAAAGTGGCGTTAGTCGGAACTGGACCATTATTGCCACTGGTTGCTTGCCAGTTACATAAATCCGGTGCACAAGTAGTTGGCGTATATGAAGCGAGTCGCTTTAGTGAACTGGCGAAAGAGACCGTGGCGCTGCTTAATAAACCTAAGCTTACGCTTTCGGGATTGAGTATGTTGGCGTATCTCAAAAAGCATAATATTCCGTTCAAGTATGGCTATGGCATTGTGAAAGCAGAAGGCCAAGAAAAACTCTCCAGTGTTACCGTAGCGCCTTACGATGAGCGCTGGCATGCGGACTTGTCAAAAGCACAGCATTTAGCCGTGGATAGTCTAGGGGTCGGCTATGGTTTTGTTGCCCGCACCCAGCTTGCCATGCTACTTGGGGTTTCTCATCAGTACACCACCACGAATGGTTATGTACCTTTATTAGATGACAATTTACGCAGTAGCTTAAATTCAATTTTTGTCTGTGGTGATACCAATGGTTTGCTAGGTGCCGAAGCGGCTATCATTGAAGGGAAAATGGCCGCAACCATGCTTGCCTATGAACAAGCCTGTTTAAGCGAAACGGCCTTCCACACGCGGATGCGCAAGCTCAAAACTAAGCGTAAGCAAGCACAGAAGTTTAGAGCCGGATTTGACCGCTTCTCGGCGCGCAGAGAGGGGCTACTAGCGTTAACCCAGCCAGATACTGTGGTGTGTCGCTGCGAACAAGTAAAGCGCCAGCAACTCGATTTAGCATTACAACAAGGTGCAAAAGATTTATCTAGCGTGAAAATGAGAACCCGTATTGGCATGGGAGACTGCCAAGGAAAAATGTGCTCTAGCTATGCACTAGACCGACTGCATGCGGCAGGGCACTTAGATACACTCGGTGTGATAAGACCAAGATTCCCACTTGACCCAATTCCATTTACTTTACTGGAGAAAAACCATGAAGCAGTATGATGTCATTATCGCAGGTGGCGGTGTAATTGGTGCTGCCTGTGCCTATTTTTTAAGCCGCGATACCAACCTAAAAATCGCGTTAGTGGATTTAAAAAAGCCGGGTAACGCGTCTCGTGCATCTGCGGGTGGATTATGGGCAATTGGTGAGTCGGTTGGACTTGGCTGTGGTGTGATCTTCTTTAAAACCTTGTCTAAGCTCCAAAGCGAAGGCGATACCGAAGCTGCGGAAACATTGCGGCCGCATCAATTGCCAGAATGTTTTTTTGAACTTGCGCTCAAGTCAAACGAGTTATATCCAGCACTACATGAAGAAATGCTGACCAGACACGATGTCGACTTTAAGTTTGAACGTACCGGTCTTAAATTCATTATGTACAATCGCGATGATGAAATATATGCAGATAGCATAGTGTCAGGGATCCCTAATTTATCTTCGCAGATCCGGTGGTTAGATCAACAGCAATTACGTGCAGAGGAACCTTACATCACTCCAGATGCGATTGGTGCAATAGATTTTATTTGTGACCATCAGGTAAACCCATACCGGTTAGTTGATGCGTATACCGAAGGTGCACGCCAAAATGGTGTTGAGTTGTTTCTGAATACAGAAGTGCTAGAGGTACTGCGTGAAGGCAATAAGGTGATAGGCGTGAGGACGCAAGATCAAAGTTTGCATTGTGAGACCTTAATTAATGCTGCTGGTGCCTGGGCGGATGACATTTACCATCAGGCGACAGGTAAACACATGCCAGTTTACCCGGTTAAGGGTCAAATAGTGCTGTCTGAGCGCATGCCTAAAGTATTAAATGGTTGTATCAGTACCAGTGATTGCTACATTGCACAAAAGGACAACGGCGAGATTTTAATTGGCTCTTCAACGGAGGAAAAAGGCTTCGACACCACCAATAGTCTAGATAAAATCACCGAGTTGTCACAAGGTGCTATGAAGTGTCTACCTATTCTTAAAGAGTCGAGTATTAAACGTTGTTGGGCAGGGCTTAGACCCGGTACACCGGATGAGCTGCCAATTTTGGGCCCCGTTGATGGCGTGGAGGGTTACATTAATGCGTGTGGGCACTTTAGGACGGGGATTTTAATGTCGGCCATTACCGGCACGCTTATAACTGAACTCATGACAGGCAAACCTACTTCTGTTGATTTAGCTCCATTTCGCGTTGAAAGGTTCGAATAAGCGTTTGATTCTGTTGTCTTAATGGGATATATCTAGTCGCTGATGAATATTCCATTAAGGCAAGATAGAAGGTGCAGTTACGCAAGCCTAAAAAACTAAACCGAGGTGATACCCTTGCGATTGTATCACCTAGCTGGGGTGGCCCATGCACATTTCCTCACATCTTTGAGCAAGGGTTAGCAAACCTGCGTTCGCTTGGTTTTAATATTGTTGAAATGCCGTCGGCTCGAACGGCTGCGGATGTGCTCTTTTCACAGCCACAATTACGTGCAAAAGATATTAATGATGCCTTTGCCGACCCGAATATAGCCGGGATAATTTCTTCTATTGGTGGTTCAGATTCCGCGCGGATCCTATCTTATTTAGATAAATCCGTTATCTTGAATAACCCTAAGTTTATGATGGGCTATTCTGACTTTTCCACGCTCACCACACTGCTGAACCAGTGGGGATTAGTCACCTTTAACGGCCCATCGATCATGGCCGGTTTCTCCCAGTACCATAATGCTAGTGCTGAGTATCAAGCCTATTTAGCGCAGGCGCTGCTAGGTGAAGTCCATTATCCAATATTCAACGCTTATTCTCATGGGTATCCTGAGTGGGCAATACCAGAAAACGTCGGTAAGCTGCATCCCGCTATTGCGACAAATGGTCCAAAAGTATTGCAAGGTACTGGGCAAGTGGAAGGGCGGCTATTTGGCGGCTGTTTTGAAGTGATGGAGATGCTAAAAGGCACTGAATACTGGCCATCGCCGTCATTTTGGCAAGACAAATTGCTATTTTTAGAAACCTCTGAGGACAAACCCAGTCAAGACTATATTCGCTTTTGGTTACGTAACTATGGCGTAATGGGCGTGTTTGAAAAAATATCCGGCTTAATGATTGGCCGCGCGCGGGATTACAGCGAACGCGAGATGATTGCGCTTGATGAGATGATTTTATCGGTTGTACGTGATGAGTTTGGCTGTGAGAGTTTACCCGTAATAACTCGGCTTGACTTTGGCCATACCGATCCACAGTGGGTTTTGCCGCTAGGCATACAGCATCGCTTGGATCTGGATAACTTCAGTCTAGATGCGATAGAGCCGGTATTTGATTTGTTGTAGTGGTGTGATGCTGGGGCGACGTTTTCTTGGTTCGTTCTTTTGCGTCGTTTCAAAAGAATGAACGAGAAGCGCATGGATGCGCTTTGATATTAGCCAAGGAGGGTAAGGCTAATATGTCCTCCTGACTAGTTTCGACGCCCATCCATGGGCTACGACATACTTTTCTTTGATGCCCAAAGAGAAGTATGCAAAAGAAAGGGCACTCCCAACATCACACTGACTCCTCAAGCAAATTGCCAATATGAACGTCACCGCCGTGTAAGGGCCATCCTTGGCCCTGTCACAGCTTTTCACGCATCCATGCGTTGAAATGACTCATTGGCAATTTACTTTCGGGTGTGATGAGGGAGGAAAACGGTGCTGATAGTGTTGTTTGGTGCTTGCAGGCAAATTTGCTGCTTTGAGAGAAAAACTAGAACTCGCAGTCAAAACCAATCCCCCTCCATCACACCCGAAAAGCATAAGCTGATATGCAATGCGCCGACAGGATGTCGGCCAAGTCTTGTCTGGTATAGGGATGTGCCTTACAAGGCGGTTGCGATACCAATTGTATTAGGTAAATGAGCAATTTGAAGCGGAGAAATAGCTTTAGTAGCTAGGCAAAATTTTGCTATTTAGTTGTTCTAAATGAGAAATTTTTAACGACGCTAATATGGTATTTCACCCTTCAAATTGATTGGAGACTTAGTGCAATTGGTATTATATATCTGTTTAGGGTTTGAGGATTAAGTGTGATGCTGGGGCGACGTTTTCTTGGTTCGTTCTTTTTCGTCGTTTAAAAAGAATGAACGAGAAGCGCATGGATGCGCTTTGATAGCAGCCAAGGAGGGGGGATGCTTGATTAGGGGGATGGCTGTTAGATCCGATGTTTGGTCGACATTTATATATCTACTATAAGCGAACGAGTTAGCAGCTCGATAGCTACTTAAAATCAATTAGTTAACCTGCTTAATTGCTCAGGCTAGCGGCCTCTGTGCGCGTAAAAAATATAATTGCTTATTAAGGCAAATTTAGGTGTAATGAATACATAATAAGCGCTGAGCAATGCAGGGAAAGCTTACATATGATTACACTAACTAGGAAAGTGAGTGCCTCCAAAAAGCCTATTTTTTCTAAGTAAGCCATAGCATAGACAACATCAACTCTGCCATACCGAGCAGGTAGCGGCTCAGTCCAACATGCGATTATGCAACACAAACTGCGTGTCGCATAAATACTAAAATGTTAGCTTTTCATCGACCATCGACCGAGGAATCAGGTAATAAATGTTTATAAAAATAGTTAAGACGTTTTTGATCGCACTGTCTTGCATAATCACACTAGGAGTTGTTAACGCTTATATGTTCGTTCCTGACCTTCAGCGACATGGCGAGATCGTGGCCTATCGAGGAGGCGGAAGCGCGGTTAATTATGAAAAACTAAAGAAAACTGGCTGTACCGCCCTTTCAATAAAAGCATCAAACATCAATAATTCTGTTGAGAACACACTAGAAGCTGTGGCTTCTTCCGTTGCAGCCGGAGCGAACGTAATTCATCTAAATGTTCACAGAACTCGTGATGATCAACTGGTTGTTTTTCATGACTGGACGTTAGATTGTGCTACAAACGGGTCTGGGCCGGTACATAAAGCATCATTTGAGCAGTTGAAAAGTATTGATGCAGGATATGGATATACGTTTGATGATGGTGCGACCTTCCCATTTCGAGGAAAAGGTTTTGGGATTTCTAAGTTAGAGGCGTTTTATAAACGGTATCCAAAGCATGAGTTTTGGTTAAACCTAAAGGATAACGACATACGTTCATTCGAAACTCTATATGAGTATCTAGCTGGAAAAAAATCTAACCATATTGTGATTACCTCTTCAAAAGGTATGGATTGGTTTCGAAACAAGGATTCGTCTTTACGGTTAGCAAGCGTTGGTAGCGTAAAGAGTTGCGGCATAAATTATCTTTTAGTTGGATGGGCGGGATTAGTTCCTGAGTCCTGTAGGAACACCATTCTTTTTATACCTCCCTCGATGACAAAGTTTTTTTGGGGCTATCCTAAACGCCTCGCATCAAGATTACAGAGTTATGGTTCGGATGTTTATCTTTGGTCTCGACATGAATCGATTACCCAATCCTACTCTGATGTAGTCGCATCGGGTATTGGAGTTATCACTAGTGATCTTGATTTTATTCGTGCAGCACAAGCTAACAAACGCATCAATCAGGACGCTCGCTAACTCGCGCTTATTATGCGGGCGTTACATGTTAAGTTCAGAAAGTGTAGCTTTTATATGATCTTTAAAGGCTCGCTGCTTCTTAGTTTGCCATTGACTTTTCTTTGAAAGGAGATGTAAACGCTTTCTGGGAAGATTGCGCTCTGATAGGATCGAGACAAACCGGCCTTCATCTAGCTCTTTATGGATTGAGACATCAAGCATCATGCCTATCCCTAAACTTGCACTGACTAGCTGATACACTCCTTCGATGTCATTTGTCGTATGTGAAACAGAGTGGGTGTAATCAAACTTTTCTTTGTTTAAAAAGCCTTTTAACTCGCCTGCAGGGTTTAGGGCGGACATAAGTATAAACTTCGCATTACCTAGTTTGGAAAAGCTTTTTGGAATGCCGTGTTTTTTAAGATAATCCGGAGTTGCGCACGCAACAAGCTGTGTCTCAATTAATGGCATAGCAGTCATTGAACTACTATCATTTAACTGTCCCAACCGAAATGCAAAATCAATATCTTTGTCATATAAGTCTTCTAGTTTATCGCTAAAATAAATGTCAAACTCAATCAAAGGATGGATGTCTACAAAGCTAGACAAAGTATCAAGTACTTTGGAACGGCACAGGGCTTTAGAAAGCGTGACAGAGATAACTCCACTCATGGCTTCTTGCTCTGATAATAGTTCCTCTTCTGCTTGAGATATAGATGAAAGTATCGCTTTACATTTGGAGTAGAACTGTTTACCAGCCTCTGTAATATCCAGTTTTTTGTGAGAACGGTGAAATAATTGTACCTGCAAACTCTCTTCTAATTGCATTAATTGTTTGCTGATAGCAGGTACCGACAGGTTTAGTACTGACGCTGCTTTAGTAATGCTTCTCCCTTCAAAGACAGCGATAAAGGCCTGATATTGAGTAAATTTTGACATATTTTCTATCTTAAATGCAGTTTGGTTTCCATTTGGTTAATCTGGGGTGTTGTATTGTTCAATTTATATTAATCTAAATCACCTATATAGTCACATCTTGATCTGTTTAAAGAAACTAATGTGAGAAGGAAATGATTGAACTTACCAAAGCCAGTGGCACTATCTCTGCGACTGTAAATACTGTATTTAAATATGTTACTAATATGGAGAATTACGGGGACTGGTTTCCCGGAGTGCAAGCTATAAAGTCAAAAAACAATTTGCCTCATGCTACCGTTGGAAAAACCTATTTAGAGACATTGTTGTTTCCAGATGGCGAATATGAATTAACCATCGAAGTTGCCCACTGTGAAGTTAACCGCTTTTTCTTAACAAAAGGAGATTTAGAAGGGGTATTGCCCCAAATGACGATCGAATTTTATGCTGATGAAGAAAACAAATGCTGCATGACTTTGCAATACCACAGTCGAAGTTCAAGTTTAACTGAGGAGTCTGAGGCTATTATTTCATTAAGGAAAGATCTGGCAGATAGAGTTTCTGTTGGAATAGCTAACCTGAAGAAAAAATTGGAATAATGAACAAAGATATGGGATATCTTTAAGGTAGTAAATATGTGCGTTAGAATATCATCTAGAAGTCAACACATAACAAGCTCATTAAAAGTCGCCGGCAAAATTACGCCAGCTGGACGCCCAACACTCAGGGTAAATAAGTCACACCCATCACTATTAACATCCAAGCTGAGGAAGTGAAGTAAACACTTAATGCGATGTTTCCATCGCTCGCTATTGGTACATATACGACCGTTAGATTTAGCTAAGTTCTACCAATCAAATCTAACATAGCAAGTTAAGGCTTATCCAGATTAGCACTTGCTCAAATTAACATAAAAAAACCAGCGTACTGACGCTGGCTTTTTGGGTTACTTTTTCTTTTTAACCTTGGCGGCTTTCTTTTTCGCCTTGATTTTCACCGGATCTTTTTTCTTCTTCGGTGCTTTTGCTTCTTTATGTTTAGGTTCAAGGCCTTTAATTACACGGCGCTTAAGTTTTTGGTCGGTGTAACGCTCAACCTTACCTAAAACTTCAACATCGTGGGCTTCAACCAAAGAAACCGCGGTGCCTTTTTTACCAGCGCGGCCTGTACGACCAATGCGGTGTACATAAATATCTGCGGTGCGTGGCATATCAAAGTTAAATACGTGGCTGATATCCGCAACGTCGATACCACGGGCTGCAACATCTGTTGCCACTAAGATATTCGTCTTACCACTGTGAAAACTTGCCATCGCAGCCATGCGCTTGTCTTGTGGCATTTCACCACGCAGCCAAGTGGTTTTAATGCCTTTAGCAAATAGCTCGCCAACGAGTGTTTCTAGGCGTTCACGCGTTTTTACGAAGATAACCGCTTTGGTTACTTCTTCGTCATCTAGTAGTTGTGCGAGCAAATTGACTTTGTGCTCGTAGTTATCAGCAAGATGAACCCACTGATGGATTTTACCTTTTTCTTTACGTGATGGCGTGGCTTCAAGTAGTGCTGGGTCTTGTAATATACGTTCAGCAAACTTCTCAACGCTTTCGCCCTCAAGGGTCGCGGAGAACAAAAAGCACTGACGACGGTTAACCGCTTCAGAGCAAATACGTAGCATTTCTTTTCGAAAGCCCATGTCTAGCATGCGGTCGGCTTCATCTAAGATCAGTAGCTCAACATTTTCTGCGTGGAAGTTCTCGGTTTCAAGATATTCCATCAAACGACCTGGGGTTGCGATGAGGATATCATTGTTCTTTTCGAAGATTTCTTTGTGACTGCCGTAATTAATACCGCCAGTTACCACGCCTATCTTAAGGTTAACACCCGCGGCAAGGAGTTCACATTGCTCGTGTATTTGATAGGCAAGTTCACGCGTTGGCGTCATGATAAGTACGCGGGCAAAGCCTGGCTCTTTACGAGGGAAATCAAGCAAATACTGAATCGCAGGGATCAAGAATGCAGCGGTTTTACCCGTACCGGTTGGTGCGCTGGCGAGAATATCTCGGCCAATTAACGCTTCAGGAATAGCCATCTGTTGAATGCTGGTGGGAGTATCGAAACCCATTTTTTTAATCGCACTAATCAGCTTGCTGTCTAAATCAAATTCAGTAAATTGCATATTGCATCACAAATAAAGGACAATAGCGGAATTATACGTTGCTATTGCATTTTCTCAAAGGTATAGGATGTCTCAGTTTGCATTTAAACAGTTTTCGGTGACCCAGCATCATGCGGCAATGAAGGTTTCGACGGATGGTATTTTACTTGGCGCGTGGGTTCCGCTCGCTGAAGCCAACCGGGTTGTTGATGTCGGAACGGGAACTGGGCTTATCGCATTGATGTGTAAACAGCGAAGTCCAATGAGCACAGTCCATGCGGTTGAGCTTGATGACGATGCGTTAAAGGATGCAGAGTTTAATATCAAGCACAGCCCGTGGCCTGATATTGAGCTGCATCGCTGTGCAATACAAAAGTTTGATAGCGAGCTGCGCTTTGACCTCATGGTATCAAACCCACCTTACTTCAACGCGAGTTTGAAAGGAGAAAATCAAGCGAGAAATAGAGCTAGACACACGGACAGCCTAAGTTTTGATGCGTTGCTTGATGCCTTCGAAAAGTTTACGACGGATGCTGGGCAACTTGCGGTAATTTTACCCTATCAAGAGAGTTTGCTCTTTTGTCGGCTTGCCAAAGCGCGAAATTGGTTTCTTGTTTCAAGCTGTGCGATTAAAACTACCCCGAGTAAATCTTACTCTCGCAGATTGCTACTGATAGGCAAACAAAGCATAGCACAACCAAGTCATGAGCAATCGTTGGTGATATACGATGTAGATAACCAATATACGAATGATTTTGTTTCTTTATGTCATGAGTTTTACCTAAAAATGTGATGGATATTTTTTGTTCGTATCGTGATTTATCTTCTACACTTTAGCTGAGAAATAGTCAGAATCATCGTGTCAAAAGTGCAGTCTGATTTACGTGTACTTAGCTGGTTTAATTCGCTTGTGTAGGTGTTCATGAAAAAAGCCGAGATCCCAAATAACGAAGAAAATCGTCTCAAAGCGCTGCGCGAATATAAGGTATTGGATACTGCTGCAGAAGCAAACCTTGATGAAATTACGCAGCTGGTGTCAGAGATCTGTGAAACGCCTATCGCGCTTATTAGCTTGATAGACACAAATCGCCAATGGTTTAAGTCTAAAGTGGGGCTGGATGTGGATGAAACCCATCGAGATATCTCCTTTTGTTCTCATGCTATTTTGCAAGAAGATGTATTTGAGGTGCAAGACGCCCTAGAAGATGAGCGCTTTTTTGACAATCCACTGGTTACTGGCGGCCCGAAAATCCGTCACTATTCTGGTGCACCGCTGATTAGCTCAGGCGGTTATAAGGTAGGCACTATTTGTGCTATCAGTGATAAGCCCAAAAAACTCACCGATTTGCAAAGGAAAACACTCGCCACCTTGGGTCGTCAGGTAATTCGGCAACTTGAACTGCGCAGAGAAGTAAACGTACTTAAGCTGCTCAATGATTCCAAGGACAGTTTTTTATCTGATATCAGCCATGAATTACACACTCAACTTAACGCCATCATTGGCTTTAATGATGTGGTACTCAACTCAGCTGAAGCTGAAGGGTTTTCTGAATCTACGACAAGCTACCTGCAAAATATAGAAACGGGGGGGAGTAAACTGCTTACTGTCATTGATTCCGTATTAGAGCTTGAGCTTATTGAAGGTGAAAAAGTTCAGTTTGAACCCATTCTTTGTTCATTATCTGATCTACTCAAGCAGTCAGTTGCTCGCTTTGCTACTGAGGCAAAACAACATGATATTACGATTACGCACTCTATTGCTGGCGTCTATAAAGGTGAGGCTTTGATGCTCGATAAGGATAAAGTGTCGCGCGTCATAGAGACTTTACTCGACACTGCAATTCAGAGCAGCGAGGCTGGGCAAGAAGTGGTGCTCAGAGCATATGTCATTGGTAATGAAATACAGTTTATTGTAAAAGACAGTGGTAAAGGCCTTTCGGCGCTTGAGCAAAGTAATCTATTTGACCGCTTTAGCATGTTTGAGGGCAGAGGAAACTTAGGGGTTGGATTAAGCCTATGTGTGACTAAAGCACTTATTGATATTATGGGGGGGCGGATCAGCGTTTCCAGCCAAGAGGGTGAAGGGACTGAGGTGGTGTTTATTATTCCATGCAAAAGCGAAAGTGGAGTAAAAGTCGCTTCGCCACCAAAAACAGAGCATATCGCCATTTTCTATCATCAGATTGGTGTAATAGAAGACAATCCGCTTAATCAGCTACTGATCACTGCGATACTCGACAAACTTAGTTGTAGCTATGATATTTTCGAATCTGCTGAAGCCTATTTTGAAGTGGCAAAAGAAAAACACTTTGACATCATTTTTATGGATGTGAATCTTCCGGGTATGAGTGGTACAGAGGCGGCACATTTAATCAAACAAGAAAATTCAAGGTTACCGATCTTGGCGATAACCGCTGATATTTTCTTAACTCAAGCTCAAAATGAAGTTTTTGATAATGTGATCCATAAGCCGTATAAGCTATCACAAATTGAGGCTGCATTGAGTCAGTTTTACAGATGATATTAGGAATGGGCGTTAACACTTTGGATTAGTGCTAACGCTTACTGCGCTAAACATCTAATTCGGCGTATTCCGTCATGATTTGCTCTATCCAAGTTGCGATACGCTCGTCGCTTTTGTCGTATTGACTGTCTTCATCTAGTGCCAGGCCAACGAACTGACTTTTATCTTCGGTAAGTGCTTTTGACGCTTCAAATTCATAGTCGTCTGAATTTGGCCAGTAACCTAAAAAGGTGACGCCTTGAGGGGCAATTTTTTCATGTAGCATGCCTAGTGCATCTTGAAACCATTCACCATAACCTTGTTGGTCACCCATGCCGAATAGCGCTATGACTTTGTTGCTCAGATCAACGCTGTCGATATCGTCCCAGTGAGACTCCCAGTCTTCCTGAAGTTCGCCGAAGTCCCATGTTGAGATACCAAAAATGAGGAAGTCAAACTGCTCAGCTTGTTTTAGCGGCTCGTCCTTAATATTAAATAAGGTAATTGTGTCTTTGCCGATGATTTCCTGAATCTTTTCTGCGGCCATTTCTGTGTAACATGTTGTCGAGCCGTAAAATAACCCAATTTGCATTGTATTTATCACTTTCAATTTGACTGGTATTATAGGTGGCAAGTCTACATCATGACGTTAATAATTAATACAGGTACTCTGTGAGCGAACACCAAGCAACTACCCATACACTGTCCGATCTGCAATATATAGAAGCCTTTTTAGATGCGCTATTTTTGGAGCAAGGGCTCAGTGAAAATACCATTGCAGCCTATCGCAGTGACCTTGAAAAGTTTCTCTTATTTATAAAAACAGAAACCTCGGTGTCTTCTTTACTGGCAATCACAAGCCAAGACGTCGAGGCTTATTTGGCACACAGAATAGACAAGGGCTTAAAAGCAAAGAGTAACGCGCGAGCCATCAGTGCATTAAAGAGATTTTATTTATATTGGTTGCGAGAAAAACAAATCGCGCAGTCTCCACTGGATACTATTGCGCAACCCAAAACAACCCCGTCGCTGCCAAAAACCTTGTCAGAGCAAGAAGTTGAGGCCTTGTTAAATGCTCCTGATTGTGACGACCCGATGGGGTTGAGAGATAAAGCAATGCTCGAGCTCTTGTATGCCACGGGGTTGCGCGTGACTGAGTTAGTCGGGCTAAGAATGGAGCAAGTCAACATGAGACAAGCTGTTGTACTTGTGCGTGGTAAGGGAGGCAAGGAGCGCTTAGTGCCTATGGGTGAAGAAGCATTGCATTGGATCGAACAATTTCTCAAAAAAGGGCGGGGCTTAATGATCAAGCATGCTACCGATTTTGTCTTTCCATCCAAGCGAGGCATAGGTATGACGCGACAAACTTTTTGGCATCGCATAAAACACTATGCTATTTTGGCAGACGTTAAGTCGCCGTTATCGCCACATACGCTACGTCATGCTTTTGCAACACATTTATTGAATCATGGCGCTGACTTGCGAGTTGTGCAAATGATGCTTGGCCATAGCGACTTGTCGACGACTCAAATTTATACACATGTTGCCAGTGAACGTTTAAAAACATTGCACCAGCAGCATCACCCAAGAGCTTAATTTTTGTTGCTTGGGAATTATTTATGGTTACTCCGGTCTTAGTGAGTAGCACAAAGGGGCGCGTGAACCCCTCAAATAACAGGTTTAGAGAGAACATAATGAAAAAACTAATAGTTGCCGCTTCACTGGCATTGAGCTTTGGCGCTTTCGCTGAGCAAGTTGAGGGTCCTGTCGCACCAACAGCACCAGTAGACCCAATTACGACGCAATTTAGCGGATTAGGTATAACGGTTAAGCAAATCAAAGATAGTCCGCTTGCGGGCTTAAAAACAGTGATCACAGATAAAGGGGTACTGTATTCAAGTGCTGATGGTAAATACCTAATTCAGGGCACTATGATTGATCTTGATAACCGCCGTAATATCACCGAAGACGCGTTGAGTGATGTGCGCCAAAAAGGTATTGCAGAATACGAAGACTCAATGATCGTCTACAAAGCGGAAAATGAAAAACATCAAATCACGGTATTCACAGACATTACTTGTGGCTACTGCCGCAAACTTCACCGTGAACTAGAAGATTACTTAGCAGCTGGTATTACCGTGAAATACCTAGCTTTCCCACGTGGTGGTTTGCGTGGTTCAGGCTATGAAGATTTGAAAAATGTATGGTGTGCAAAAGATGCCGCTGCTGCACTTACTGAGGCGAAAGCTGGTGGTGAAGTGAAACCAGTTGAAAACTGCCAAGCGCCAGTAGCCGAGCACTATCAACTAGGGCAAAGCTTTGGCATTTCAGGAACACCAGCGATCATTCTTGAAGATGGCTCAATGATCCCAGGTTATCAACCTGCAGCAGCTATCGCACAAATGCTAGACGCAAATAGCCCTAAGTCATAATGACTCACGCTTAGCGATGGAGTTCGCGTTGAGAACTCGATAAGATAGCAAGATAAAGAATATAAAAGGCCATTTTGGCCTTTTTTGTTTTGTGAAAAAGTATGCATACAGAAATTAAACCAAGAGAGCGGGTTGATGACAGCCATTTACCGGCTTCACTACATCCCGTGATCAAACAGCTTTATGCTGCCAGAGGGGTTAAATCGGTCGTTGAACTCGATAATAGCGCCGCAACCTTACACGATTTTAAATTATTTAAAGACATCGAGCTTGCAAGCCAAATTCTGGCTGAAGCACTTTCTTTGCAACAACAAGTGTTGATTGTTGGTGACTTTGACGCCGATGGCGCAACGAGCACCGCCGTATTAATGGAGGGGTTGCCTCAGTTTGGTTTTCAGCGTGTGGATTACCTCGTGCCGGACAGATTTAGCTTAGGATACGGCCTAAGCCCAGCATTGGCTGAGCAAATCGTTGCAATAAAACCTGATTTGGTGATCACCGTAGATAGCGGTATTTCCTGTATTCGCGGTGTCGAAATCGTGAAGCAGGCGGGTATTAAAGTGATTGTTACCGATCACCATTTACAAGGTGATGAGTTGCCGATTGCCGATGCGATTGTTAATCCAAATCGTGTTGACTGCGATTTCCCATCTAAGTCTATCGCGGGCGTTGGGGTTGCCTTTTATCTGCTGATAGCACTAAGGCATTACTTAAGAGCGCAAAACTATTTTGTGGAACAAAACGTCGCGATGCCAAATTTGGCGACATTATTAGATATTGTTGCCCTAGGAACCGTGGCTGACGTTGTGGCTCTAGACGCGAATAACCGCACTTTGGTACACCAAGGGCTCGCCCGGATCCGCAGTGGTCAAACGCGACCAGGGATCCAAGCACTTATCGAAGTTTCTAACCGTAATAATGCAAGATTAAGCGCCAGTGATTTTGGCTTTGCGTTAGCGCCAAGACTCAATGCCGCGGGTCGTCTTGACGATATGAGTTTAGGTATTGCTTGCTTGTTATCGAAAGACATTACTCAAGCTCGTCGTATTGCGTCCGAGCTCGATAGTCTAAATATAGAACGACGCGAGATTGAGCAAAGTATGCAGCAAGAGGCGCAAGCGGTATTGGAGCGTTTGGTACTTAAAAGCCAAGAAGTACCAGATGCCTTGTGTTTGTATCAAGATGATTGGCATCAAGGTGTGATAGGCATTCTAGCGGGACGCTTAAAAGAAAAATATCACCGCCCGTGTATTATTTTTGCACAAGGCGACAACGGCGAGATCAAGGGCTCATGTCGTTCTATTGAAGGTCTACACATGCGCGACCTGCTGGAGTCAATCAATACCCAGCACCCAGAGTTAATTGTAAAATTCGGTGGTCATGCGATGGCAGCAGGATTGACCATTTTAGAGTCTGAATTTGCGCGGTTTAAACAGGTATTTGAACAAAATGTTAGTGCGACGCTGAGCGAAGAAGCAAAGCAAAGCATTCTGTTGACGGACGGTGAACTGCCGGGCGATTGCTTTACCATGGATTTTGCTTTTGAACTACAGCAGGCAGGTCCGTGGGGGCAGCAATTTAGTGAGCCGGTATTTCAGGATGTATTTGAGTTGGTACAGCAACGTATTGTTGGCGACAAACATCTAAAACTTGTGCTTAAGCATCGTTCAGGCCGATTGGTTGATGCGATAGCATTTAACGTTGACGTTCGGGCTTGGCCAAATCTCCAGGTAACCCATGCTTTATTTGCTTATCAATTAGATATTAATGAGTTTCGTGGTAAATATAATTTGCAGCTCATTGTGCGTGAACTTCAGGCGCAACCGAATTAATAGAGATGTGCGTACTGAGTTTGTTAAAAAACTCCCAAAATTCTCACTTTAAGGGATGCTAAGCGCGGTTATTATTTGATACTATTGGTCGCTTAAATCTATGGTCTGACCCGTTGTCAGACCTGTTTGTGTGAATTCACAAACCGACAAATTTAGTTCTGGAGTAAAGGTAAATGTTTGAAGTGAATCCTGTGATTAACCAAATCAAGGAAATTCGCGAACGTACAGAGCTTCTTAGGGGGTATCTTTGACTACGCTCTAAAGCAAGAGCGTTTAGAAGAAGTTAATGCCGAATTAGAAGATCCTGCTGTATGGAATGAGCCGGAAAGAGCCCAAGCACTGGGCAAAGAAAAATCGAATTTAGAAGTGATTGTTGAAACCATCGATAATCTCGTGTCTGGTGCCGATGACGCAGAAGGTCTGGTTGAGCTTGCTGTAGAAGCCGAAGATGAAGAAACCTTCATTGAAGCAGAGCAAGAGGTCAACGGCCTTGTTGAGCAGCTGGAAAAACTAGAGTTTCGTCGTATGTTCTCAGGCGAGCAAGATGCCAACGATGCGTACATCGACTTGCAGTCAGGCTCTGGCGGTACTGAAGCCCAAGACTGGTGTAACATGTTGCTGCGTATGTATTTGCGCTGGGCTGAGGCGAAAGGTTTTAAAGCCGAAATCGTTGAAGCGACCGATGGCGATGTTGCTGGTATTAAGGGCGCAACAGTTAAAGTTACGGGCGAATATGCTTACGGTTGGCTTCGTACAGAAACGGGCGTACACCGCTTAGTACGTAAGAGTCCTTTTGATTCAGGCGGCCGTCGTCATACTTCGTTTGCTTCTGTATTCGTTTACCCAGAAATTGACGACAATATCGAAATCGATATTAATCCTGCAGATCTTCGTATCGATGTATATCGTGCATCGGGCGCAGGTGGTCAGCACGTTAACCGTACAGAATCAGCGGTACGTATTACGCACTTACCAACCAATACGGTAGTGCAGTGTCAGAATGACCGTTCGCAGCACAAGAACAAAGATCAAGCGATGAAGCAGTTAAAGGCGAAATTGTTTGAACTTGAACTGCAAAAGCAAAACGCTGAAAAGCAAGCCCAAGAAGATGCAAAATCTGACATCGGCTGGGGCAGCCAAATCCGTTCATACGTGCTAGATGATTCACGTATTAAAGATTTGCGTACAGGTATTGAAAATCGCAATACCCAAGCCGTACTAGACGGCGATTTAGACAAATTTATCGAAGCAAGCCTGAAATCAGGCCTTTAATCCACAAGCTAAACTAAGAGCTAAACAATGACAGATCACAATCAAGACGAAAATAAACTTATTGCTGAGCGTCGTGGCAAGCTAGATGCGATCCGGGAAAATTGCCCTGCGAATGGCCACCCGAACTCATTCCGCCGCGAAGACTACACACAAGATCTACAAGCTAAGTTTGGTGATAAATCGAAGGAAGAGCTAGTAGAACTTGATCATCATGTTTCTGTTGCGGGTCGTTTGCTTGCGAAACGTGGTCCTTTCTTAGTGTTGCAAGACATGAAAGGTCGTATTCAGGCTTATGCTTCAAAAGACGTACAAAAAGACCTAAAAGAGAAGTATGGTCAATTAGATATCGGCGATATCGTTGGTGTTAAAGGTCCGCTTCATAAATCTGGTAAAGGTGACTTATATGTCGACATGGTTGAGTATGAACTACTGACTAAGTCGCTACGTCCACTACCTGAAAAGTTCCACGGTCTGACTGATCAAGAAGCAAAATACCGTCAGCGTTATGTTGATTTGATCACTAACATGGACACGCGCGAAACATTCCGTATTCGTTCAAAAGTGATTGAAGGTATTCGCCGTTTCTTAGCTGAACGTGACTTTATGGAAGTGGAAACGCCGATGCTACAGGTTATTCCGGGCGGTGCGTCTGCACGTCCTTTTGTAACGCATCACAATGCATTAGATATTGATATGTATCTACGTATCGCGCCTGAGCTATATCTTAAGCGTTTAGTGGTTGGTGGTTTTGATCGTGTGTTCGAAATCAACCGTAACTTCCGTAACGAGGGTTTATCTACGCGTCATAATCCAGAGTTCACTATGATTGAGTTCTATCAAGCATACGCGGATTACAATGATTTGATGAACTTAACTGAAGACATGTTACGCACCGTGGCACAAGACGTGTTAGGCACTACTACAGTTGTTAATACTGTAAAAAATGCTGAAGGCGAAGTGACAGAGACGATTGAGTATGACTTTGGTAGTGCGTTCCAGCGTTTGTCTATGGCTGATGCTATTTTACAATACGGCCCAGATGCTGAAGCACAAGCTGAAATCTTTAAAGATCCAGAAAACCACTTTGAAGCACTAAAAGCATACGCTAAGAAAGTTCACGTTAAGATCCCTGAAAACTGTGTATGGGGCCCAGGTAAGTTCCTATGTGAAATCTTCGAAGAAGTCGCTGAGCACAGACTTATCCAACCGACGTTCATCACTGAATATCCTTGGGAAGTGTCTCCGCTGGCGCGTCGTAACGATGAAAATCCATTTATCACAGACCGTTTCGAGTTCTTCGTGGGTGGCCGTGAGCTTGCAAATGGTTTCTCTGAGCTTAATGACGCTGAAGACCAAGCTGCGCGCTTTGCGCGTCAAGTGGAAGAAAAAGATGCAGGTGACGATGAAGCAATGCACTACGATGCGGATTATATTCGTGCGCTAGAACATGGTTTACCACCAACAGCAGGTGAGGGGATTGGTATCGATCGCCTTGTGATGTTATTCACAGACTCACCGACTATTAAAGACGTTATCTTGTTCCCACACATGCGTCCTGAAGTGCAAGCTGAACAGTAAGTATTTTCATGTAATCTGAAAGTACATCTAGAAAAGCGCCTTATGGCGCTTTTCTGTTATTTTCGTAAGATAAATCTCACAGTATTTTTAAATACTTAGTTTTATTATGTAGTTATTGCCAACTCCTACTCATCATAAAAGTTGTTTCTCTTTTGAAACTAGATTATCCCAATTTCCTAACTAGTCTTTTTCAAGTTCTAATGCTGCGTTAAAAATAACAAATAGGGAATCCGATAAGATGAGCAATAATGAGTTTGAAAATGTCGATGAGCACGAGCAAGCGAGAATTTTATATTATCGGGCTTGTATCGCTG
Organism: Pseudoalteromonas sp. BMB; assembly: GCF_001709235.1. Lineage (NCBI taxonomy): Bacteria > Pseudomonadati > Pseudomonadota > Gammaproteobacteria > Alteromonadales > Pseudoalteromonadaceae > Pseudoalteromonas > Pseudoalteromonas sp. BMB. The sequence goes on along the minus strand of NZ_MBQA01000046.1, from coordinate 100,165 downwards.
AGTTTCAGCAGCTTGGTTATCAAGAAGCATTTTTGGACGAAGTTTTGCGTCAACAACGTGCATTAAGAAATACCTACAGCGATCCTAACCCCCTACAAAATGAGTAAAAATTGGCGTTAGTGCCGAGTAACTAAGCAGACTGCACAATCTATCACCATTCAGTGCTTTTTTACAAGAAAAGTATTTGACATATTTTTTCTAACCTATATTATACGCCCCACAAGACGGAGAGGTGGCCGAGTGGCCGAAGGCGCTCCCCTGCTAAGGGAGTATAGGGTTTGTAGCCCTATCGAGGGTTCGAATCCCTCCCTCTCCGCCATTTTTAATGGTTGTCTTGTACGGACGCATAGCTCAGCTGGATAGAGTACCTGGCTACGAACCAGGCGGTCGGAGGTTCGAATCCTCCTGCGTCCGCCACTTCTCCTTGAGTGGTTAAATAATAAAGGTAGGAAACAGGAAGTCGGAGGTTCACCTTCACAAAATACGTCCTGCGTCCGGCACTTTTCTTTAGGTGGTTAAATATAAAGCAGTTGGAAAACTATACATTCATAACGGACGCATAGCTCAGCTGGATAGAGTACCTGGCTACGAACCAGGCGGTCGGAGGTTCGAATCCTCCTGCGTCCGCCACTTCTCCTCAAGTGGTAAAATAAAGAGATAAACAAGCCGACGACAGTCGGTTTTTTTGTGTCTAATATCCATGTAGGAGCAGGTTTACCCCGCGATCTTTTGCGGAAGTTGAAGACGACGACGCTCGGAGGTTCACTCTCCACAATATATGTCCTGCATCCGCCACTTTTCCTCAAGTGGTTAAAGAGTGAAGGTAAAAACAGGCGGTCGGAGGTTCACTCTCCACAACATACGTCCTGCATCCACTACTTATCTCAAGTGGTTAAAATAAAGAGATAAACAAGCCGACGAAAGTCGGTTTTTTTGTGCTTAAATGTCTCGTGTAGGAGCAGGCTTACCCTGCGATCTTTTACGAAAGTTGAATATGACGGCGCTCGGAGGTTCACTCTTCACAACACACATCCTGCGTCCGCCACTTTTCCTCAAGTGGTAAAATAAAGAGATAAACAAGCCGATGAAAGTCGGTTTTTTTGTGTCTAATATCCATGTAGGAGCAGGTTTACCCTGCGAGCTGTTACGAAAGTTGAATACATCGACGCTCGGAGGTTTACCCTGCGATCTGTTACGGAAGTTGAATACGACAACGCTCAGAGATTCACTACTGCATGATTAAACTCCCGAAACACTTTTCATTTTTTTTCTGACTGATACCCTAATCGCGTATTTATTTAGAGAAAGCGTTATATGTTTCAATCACTCAGAATTTGTTTACTACTTGTTTTTTGTTGTGTTCCTTTAACTGTTGAAGCGCTTACATTAGGTGCTGAGCGCGCAGAAGAGTATTTACCTGTGTTAAAAGGTAAGCGCGTCGGATTAATCGTAAACCAAACATCCCGCGTTGACGACCAACATCTAGTTGATTACTTACTTAATAAAGAAGTGGATGTTAAAAAGGTCTTTGCACCGGAACACGGTTTTCGTGGTAATTATGATGCGGGTGCTAAAGTAGATGATGCAAAGGATGTGAAAACTGGGCTACCAATCATTTCGCTTTATGGCAGTAATAAAAAGCCAAGGCCTGAGCAGCTCAAAGATATTGATGTGCTTATCTTTGATATTCAAGATGTGGGGTTGCGCTTTTATACATACATCAGCACTATGCACCTCGCGATGGAAGCCGCAGCCGATGCAAATATTGAATTTTGGGTTTTTGATAGGCCAAATCCAAATATCGCATATGTTGATGGCCCATTATTAGAAAAACCATTTCAATCTTTTGTTGGTATGCATCCCATTCCCGTATTGCATGGCATGACCGTTGGCGAACTGGCGACTATGATTAAAGGAGAAGGGTGGTTAACCTCGCTTACAGCGCTACAGTTACGTGTATTTCCAATGCGAAACTATAGCGGTAACACTGAATACAGATTGCCGATCCCGCCAAGTCCTAACCTACCAAACCAGCAAGCAATCTACTTGTATCCATCTTTATGCTTTTTTGAAGCGACACCTATTTCTGTTGGTCGTGGAACGGATTTTCCATTTCAAGTTTTTGGCTACTCAGATCCTAAATTGGGTGAGTTTCAGTTTACTCCTCAACCAGTGCTAGGTGCGGCTTCCAACCCTAAATTAAATGGTGTGACTGCGTTCGGGCAGGATTTAAGAAACAGCAATGTACGAGGTTTTGATCTAACTTGGTTTGTTGCTGCATACGCACAGTTCAAGCACGAGAATAAAGCGTTTTTTCAGTCCCCCGATTTTCTCGATAAGCTTGCAGGCACGGACAAAATCCGCAAAGCCATTGAGTCTGGCCAATCGGCATCAGAGTTGAGAACACTGTGGCAGCAGGATGTACAAGATTTTTTAAAGCAGCGGAAAAAGTATTTATTATACCCGAGACTGTAACGGGTTTTTGCTAGAGGTAAACGGCAGCACGAGTCTGCCGTGAGTGGCTTAAGTCTTACTCGCTACGCAATACTTGCATGTTTTCATTGGCCTTATCCACGCGTTTTTGCCAATGCAGGTTTGATTGGGCAAGTGCCGTGAATAACACATCAATAAGGTAGGCTTGAGAAGTACGAGACAGCATGCCTGAATGTTTAAGTGGCTCTCCTTCATTGATACAATACAGTATCGCATCTGCCATTTCCGCAAGTGAGTGGCTACCATAACGAGAAATGGCAAGACATTTACAACCATTGTCCAATGCTTGATTAGTCAAGGTTAGCAAGCTCTTACTGGTTCCTGTATTGCTGATCACAATAAAAAGATCGTCCTTCCCCATCGTTGCAATAAAGCTAGAGGCGCTGATTTCATCAACCTGAGCAATTGCCGGAATACCAAGTTTTTGGAGTTTCCAAGTTAAATCTTGGGCCATAGTGAAAGTACTACCAAGTGCACACACAATGACTTTTCGTGCGTTCTTCACCAACTGAATTGCGTTCTCAAACTGTTTTGCTGAGTTAAGTTTTCGAGTTTCGGAAATAACATTTTGCTGTTTTAGTTGTAATTTATCTGCGATTAACTCGATGGAGTCATTACTGGAAATTAACTCATCAATTGGTGCGCTGGTATCCGTTTGCTCGTTGAGCGCATCAACAACGGCAAGTTTAAATGCTGGAAATCCTTTATAACCCAGCTTTTGGGCAAATTTTACGACGCTAGATTGGCTGACACCGGCTTCGCGTGCCAGCTCAACGGAAGAAAGCGCACGGATTTTATCGCCCGAGTTCAAGGTAAAGTCAGCAAGCTTTGCTTCACTATTTGATAGTGATGGACGAAGTGCTTTTATTTTGACAAATGTAGACATGCGATACTCAATCCGAACTAAATTAATCTGTCCATATTATAGGTTCAATTGGAACGTTACGATAGACCAAAAAGGAATATAATTGCACAAAACACACTCATTGTACCAGTATTGGGGTTAAATGTTGACTTAAATTTAATTTAGTCGCAAAGACTTGGTGTTTTAAACCGCTTAACTTAAGCTAAGTGTTTTGAATTTATAGATTAAACTATATGGCTTGGTACTCGATTTTGCCACCTTTGATTGCAATTGCAGTCGTGTTTTGGCGTAAAGAAGTGATTATCGCATTGATTTTAGCGCTAGTTTCTTCCGAATTTTTATTGGCTCTACATGGTCAGCAGTCGCTAATTGCCGGCACATTCGTAGGCAGTATTGAACGTGTTATTGAGGTTGCGACATCGGCAGGTAACAGCCGGATCTTGATTTTTAGCATCGTGATAGGTGCATTGCTCGCCTACATTAGAGAGTCAGGTGGAGTTGCTGCAACGGTGAATATGCTGCTTAATCGAGGCGTCGCTAAAAGTAAACGTCAGGTTGGCTTACTAACCATGTTTACTGGCACGGCAGTGTTCATCGAATCAAATATGAGTGTACTAACCTCTGGTATTGTTGCGAGGGGACTATTTGATAAGTTCAAGATGAGTCGGGCTCGCTTGGCTTATATCATCGATAGTACTAGCGCTCCTGTATGTATTTTGATTTTGCTTAATGGTTGGGGTGCTTATGTGCTTGGATTGCTAAGTAACTACGAACTTGAGCAGTCGGCAGTGAGTATTTTATGGGGTAGTGTCGCGTTTAATTTTTATGCGATTATTGCACTGTTAATTGTTCTCTATACTATTGTCTTTGATAAAGTTCATGGACCGATGAGGGCCGCAGAGCAAGAGTTAAAGCACCATACAGCTGAAATAGGTAGTGGGCCAAGTGCCACCAAATCGCGTTATATGCTGATCCCTTTATTAACGCTGATTGTAAGTATGATTGGATTTATGTTTTGGACAGGCGATGGTGTATTGGCAAATGGTAGTGGTTCTAAGTCAGTACTTTATGCCACAATTTTAGCTTCAACCGTTGCGTACCTGCTGCTTTTAACTGGTAAGAGATTTAGTCATCACGAGCTAATGGATGTTGGCTTTAAGGGGATGGGGGAGCTGCTGCCATTGGTAAGCATTGTGTTACTCTCTTTGACTCTAGGTGCAAGTTTAAAAGAGTTGGGAACAGGGACTTTTGTTGCGTCTTTAGTTGGTGACTATCTGCCTATTTACTTGATAGTACCTGTACTCTTTATTACAGGTGCAATCATGTCATTTACAACTGGCACATCATGGGGCACCTTTGCCATATTAATACCGATTGGTGTGCCACTGATTCAAGCGCTTGGCTTGCCGCCGTCGCTTGTGCTTGGTGCTATTTTAAGCGGTGGTATATTTGGCGATCACTGCTCGCCTATCTCTGATACCAGCGCGGTATCGGCACTGGCATCAGGGTGTGACCTACTGACTCATGTTAAAACCCAATTACCCTATGCACTGGTGGGGGGCGTATTAGCTATTATCTGCTTCTTTATTGCCAGCCTTATTATGATTTAAGAGCGCCTGTTAGGGGCAAGCCAAAACTTGGTTTTGCCCTATACTTTCAATTGCAATAATTTGCCCTTGGTTGGTGGTCGACAGTGCTAGCATAACTGGCGTATTAAAATTAATGACACTGGTTTTTGGTTGCGGCATGGCGCTAAGTAAGCTCTGTTTTAACTCGATGAGAGTATGGGTATTACACTCTTCAATTAACCAAGCATCATCGTTAATCGCAACGAGTCGACCGTAACGCTGTTCTTGAACTTGTTGTTGCGCAGCCTCAAATCTAGCATCCAGCACTTTTTTCTGTTCGTCTATACGGGCAAGATACTGGCCCTGCTGTAGCTCATGCGTTTCGATGTGTTGAAAATCTCCATAACTGACTAAATGAGCACTTGAGTTATATTCTTTATCAATATCAACATGTTGATTTTGATACCATAAGGTGAAAAGTAAAGCGACTGAACAAGTAACCGCGCTCCACTGCCAAGTTTCTATACGACCCAAAAAATGATGGGCAAAGCTAACTAGTCGCACCTTGATGCGAGTAGCCAAAGTTAACGGTTTGTCCTGCTTGCTAGCTTGGTAAGCCGCTTTTAACTTGGCGTCAAATTTGTCTAAATTACTCATGGTTTTCACCCACTTGAGACTTTAGTGTCTCTTTTGCGTATCTAATTCGAGTTTTTACAGTCTCTTGTGTGGCCCCTACAATTTGCGCTATTTCAGCTAAGCTGAAGCCCTCTAACTGTAAGCTTAGCGCCTCTTTTTGTAATAAAGGAAGTGCAGCAATTTGCTGGTATAGCCACTGTTCCTCCGATGTTTTTGTAAACTCATTGGAGTTGGTCATACCTACTTTACTATCTGTCAACTCAGAGAGTTTACCTGAGGCCCTGATTGAATCGATTAGCAAGTTACGTGCAATGTGAAACAAGTAAGCCTTGGGGTGACCCTGCTGTCGATAAGCGCTTTTCTTTTCGATGATTTTTAGCCATGTTTTTTGACATATATCTTCTGCCGACGCCGCCTGTGTTTGTGTTTTTAGAAAGTGAAATAAATCACTTTGATAGCGCTCAATGACTTGCTCTAGGTATTTTACTTTACCCGTCGTCGCATATTCATAAAGCGGATCTTCTACGTTGCTGGTGGCGCGAGCACGCCACATTTTCAAGCTACTCAGCATAGGCAATCCTAAGTCTCAAGGGTCAACAGACCCTAATATCAATAAGCTAAATTAAGAAGTTTACTTCGTGACTCAGCGACTCAAATTGATTACGTATCAATGGCTGTTATTGTTCCAGTGTAAACTCTAATACAACGCGCTGAGCGTATTGCGGCTGCGGTTTTCCATCAACAATAAGTGGTCTATATTTCCATTTCCTTAGTGCTCTGACAGCAGCCTGATCAAATACTCTTTTAGGCTCCGCATTCGTCACTTTAACATCAATCACTTCGCCTTGTGGAGAAATGGCAAACTCCATTTCTACCCAGCCTTCCACTCCATCTCTAGCAGCCGCGGGCGGATAGTTAGGGTTGCTTCTAACAAGTGGAGTCGCTTGCCCATCGGTGGAGAATTGCAGCGTCATTGTGTTAGTAAACTTACCTAAATCTAAGCGAGGTGTCTCGCTACTAATTTGTAGATTATCTCCTGTATCAACGATATTTTCAGTAGGTCTAATCGGGGCCGTTATTGGTTTTGGTGGTTCTGGCATTACCCTTTTTTCTTCGACTGGAGAGTCCTCTCGATCCGCTGCAATAGTAAGATCAAATACTTCTATGTCGATAATGGGGCGAGTGAGCTCTTGAGAGACCAAGTTTTGCATAAAGCCAAAGGTGGCAAAAGTAATAATAACTGCGCCAACAAGCGATAGTGCGAGTTTTGGAATTGCTGAATTAGGCTGTTGAAGAGTGGCTAATGTCGTCATGATTTTATCCCCGTTATGTTGTTTTCGTAACATAGAACGTTTGAGTAACGGAAACGGGGTGAAAGTTTTTAGATTTTTTTGATATGTATCTTGGTTTGGTTACAGGCCTTGGATTACAATGCACGAGGAGCAGAGTACATTATTTAATTTTTCGTGATCATAGGTTGTTATGAAGTTAGTTGAGATCAACAAGGCGCGTTATCGCAAACATCTAAATCAAGTTATCATTGCTTGCGTTGCAGCGCTAACAATCGGTAGTTTAGGGATTGCTCAGTTATTGATCCAATTATTTCCTGATGTTGATGGTAGCCATTTTCATTGGAATTTAACTGGTGTAGTCGTGACCAGCATCGTCATTGGGCTCGTGCTCAAAAAGCACAAAGCGCATCCCTTTATGACCGAAGTAAGTTATGTGTGGGACTTAAAGCAATCACTGAACAAAATCACCCGTAAAATGGCAAAGTTAAAACAGGCAGCGCAGCAGGGGGATGTAGATGCGATGGCGGCGATTCAGTATAGCTATGCGGGATCTCGTCAGCTATGGCAATTGGATGACAATACCATAACGATGGATGATTTGGCGATGTGGCAAGCAGAGCTGGATTCACTGGCTAGCAAGTATCAAGTTGAAATAAAAGCAGAAAACTATAAAGAAACGATATTGAAACAGTACTAACAAAGCGACTTGTTTCGGCGTTAAACTTTTTCACAATTTTTAATGTGACACTAATATGTCAGAACGGTAATATAACAGTCAAATTTTCTATTAAAGGAACAATTTGAACTGTGCTATTGCGTCATCGGTTTCACCAGTTCGGCTGGTTGGTTCTTATCAACTCTCTTTGCTCAATCTTAATTACCATAAACGTTGTAAATACCAACCCTGCCGATTATCAAGGACTGACATTATTTTACGTTTCCGTATCAACGTGGAGCCATATGGCTTTACTCACAGCATTAGTGAGTATTGTCGCTATGCCTTTAGTATGGTTACAGTCAAATAAAGTGAGATCCGTATGCTTTGCTTTATTTTATGCATTGTTTTTCGTAGCACTTATTGCAAATAGCTTGTGCTTTGAGCTTTACAAGTTTCATATTAACGGTGTTATTGTCGATATGCTGCTTGCTGGCCAAGTTATTGAGTTCTCGCCAATTGCATGGGCTCAAGCGGTAGCCATTTTTGTTATGATATTTGTTGTCCAGTTTTACCTGTCAACATGGTTAAGTAAGCCCCGAGCCGTAATGCAGCTGCGTTTTGGTCGAAAGTTTACCAGCGTAACCATTTTTGCGCTGTTGGCGAGCAATACTATTCATGCTTGGGCAAGTGCGACGGTATATCAACCGATCACAGGTTTCAGTAAGTACTTACCTCTCTACAAACCCGCAACAGCAAACTCCTTTTTGCGTAGATATGATTTGCTAGATGAAGCTGCATTGGCGCAGCAGAAATCTATGTCTTTAACACAAGGACAATTTAACTATCCTTTACAACCTATTGAAGTGGAGCCAGTTAAGAAGCCTCTTGATATTGTTTTTGTGGTGCTGGATTCATGGCGGTATGATGCTTTTACAGCGCAAGTGACTCCCAATATTTGGCGATTCTCACAACAGGGAGTGGTCTTCAATCAACACTTCTCTACTGGAAATTCTACACGCACAGGGATAACCGGGTTATTTTATGGCTTGCCTGGCACCGCTTGGCAGGACATTTACAACAATCGTGTTACACCGTTATTGATGGACAGAATGCGGGAGTTGAACTACCAACTTGGAATATTCTCTTCTGCTCAGCTTGTTCGCCCTGAGTTCAATGAAACAGTCTTTGCCAACATTATAGGCTTGAAAACACATACTGAAGGTGATGACGTTTTAGCTAGGGATGAGCAGATCACCAAAAATTGGGCTAAATGGTATGCTAATAAAGATCCAAACCAGCCGTCTTTCAGTTTTCTCTTTTATGATGCAATCCATGGCTACGCAGTTCCTGAGGGTTACCATGCCGGGTTTGAGCCAATGCACGGTCCCATTAACCATATGTTATTGGACAACGATTATGATAGAGAATCAATTTTAAATCGTTATCTTACCAGTACACACTTTGTAGATAGTCTTGCTGCATCGGTATTAGCGCAGCTTGATATAGAGAATACACTGGTGATTATCACGTCAGATCATGGTGAAGAGCTGAATGACAACAAGCTTAATTACTGGGGACATAATAGTAATTTTACTGAGCCGCAGATAAAGGTGCCATTTATTGTTGTTGGACCAAAAAGCGAAAAGTGGCAGCATTGGCAAGCCTCAAATGTGATAACCAGTCACTTAGACCTGGCTCCAACGTTGATGAATGAGTATTTAGGGATTAAAAACACGCCTGAAGAGTATAGTACGGGTTATAACCTAACCGGGCCCGTTAAAGAGAGAAATTGGTTACTACTTAGTAGCTACAACAAATATGCGGTTGTGAGTAAGCAGCAAATTATTGAAGTCTCGCCCATGGGAACCTACGAGACGCTCGATGAAACTAACAGGCCATCAGAGCAAGAGCCAAACTTTGAATATATTCAAGAGGCAATGCAGCAGATAAGTCACTTTCAGTAGATAAAGGCAAGTTAGGTGTGCTGGTGGACTGTCGTACATCGGTACACACTAATACCAATTAGTCTTAATACTTGCTCAATTTGAAGGAGTAAATCTGACGCTAACAGCGTTAAAAATTTCTCATTTAGAATAACTAAATAGCAAAATTTTCGCCTAGTTATCGACAAGATTCTCTCGCCTCAAAATAGATCACTTAATTAAGCGAATTGGTATAACTTGAGCGGTATAATTAAGCGCTTAAAGAGTAAAATTGAAAGGCGTTTTTCTTGTCTTTTTTTACCGTATACATAGCGACATCAGCACACTCAATTAATTGGCTTAGCTCAACCGCGTCTCTTGGATAGCTTGCAATACCTATGCTCGCGCCAACTCGCAGTGGCAGTGATTTCCCTTCTGGCGTTTGCCAAATCATCTCGGTGTTTATCGCCTCTAGCAGGTTTTCAGCGATGCGCTGCAACTTTTCATTTTTGGCACAGTGCAAGGCAATTAAAAACTCATCACCTCCCCAGCGACAAACCACATCTTGTTCTCTAACCTGAGTACTAATTTGAGTGGCGATATGCTTTAACATAGCGTCTCCGGCGTTATGGCCATAAATATCATTGATTGGTTTAAACTCATCTAAATCAATAATAAATAAGCTAAACGGAGTTTCGGTATCTAACCACTCGTTGATCTTGATCTCAGTACCATGGCGATTATAGAGGCCTGTTAGCTTATCGCGGTTAGCCTTTTTATTGAGTTCTTGAAACACGGTTTTTCTCAGCGTGATATCTGATAAAAACACCTGTAAATAGAATTGTCCGCTGCTTTCCACTCTCAGCATGATGACACTCAGCCAAACAGGTTGTTCGGTCATGGGGTTGATAAACTCAAACTCTGATTGAGTTGGCTGGTTAAGCTCCAAGGTATGCTCCGTAAAGGTGTAGAGAATATCCGGAGTTTTGCAGTAGCGACCGAAGCTTTCGGGAAAATATTCATCAAGGTCAATTGCCATACCTGCCAGCAAATCACAAGCGGCATCATTAGCTAATATCACTTCACCTTTGTCTTTTACCAGTAGAGTGGGAGAAGATGAGCGCTCAAACATGAGTCTAAAGCGCTTCTCAAGGATTTCGATATCAGCTCGTAGTTGCCGTTCTTGCTCGAACATAGAAGCGGTTTTTGCAATAAGTTGATTGGTATTGCTTGCAATATCACCTATTTCACTTGATTCATGTCCTTTAGGCACGACTAAATTCAAGGGGGCTCCAGGAATAACCCTAGCAATTTGACTACTTAAATAACTCAGGGGTTTCGTTACTATGAAGTGTGTCACGACGGTAAAGATGATTAATATCGGGATGATGACGACCAACAAAGTTTGAACGCTTGAACGAGCGATATCTCTAGCACTTTGCTCGATAAAAACGGAATTTGGTTGAATATAGATCTCACCTACGATTTCACTCAACAAAAACGGATGATTAAGCTTAATAATGGTCGCATTTTTCGGCTTAAATCCTACGCTTTGAGCGAGCCACTTTTCTTCACTTTTGATTGCGGCAGAAGAGATAACGTCGTTACTGACTAGGCCATTAATAACTTCTACAGCAAGGTCTTTGTCATTGAGATAAGTCGCAATAGAGGAAGAAGACGACACGGTTTGGCCAATTTGCCCGATAATAGTATTAGAGCGCCGAAGTTCACGCTCAACAATATGGTCGTGATATAACTTAGCGTAAAGCATTGAAAAAATTAAAGTCGAGACAACAAGCACGAGTGCTAGTCGCACGATCAGCCCATATTTAGTCATCGATTTGGTAAATTACCTTCACATCACCGGTCACAAAGTCTGCTGGAACATAGCCGATTGCATTTGGCGTATTTCTGATATTTTCAAGTATAGTCGACGGTGAGGAAAATGACTGAGGGGGAGAAACTTTGCCGCTGAATTTTATTCTTGACCAATAGGCGTTGATTTGGCTTTCATTACGTCCTGTCAGTGCCAGAAAAAAAGGGCCTCTTAAAGGATGCGATTTTTCGTAGTCATAGGTCACGGCCATATCGCCGTTGGGAAAAGCAACGTATTTTCCCATGTACATGTCGATGAGTTGGCGCTGCGATATCGACTCGATGGGGTTGTCTTTGTTAACGATGACGGCAATATCGGCTGTTGCTGAAATTGGGTAAGAAACAAGGAAGAAAACAGCAATAAGTAACCTATTCATCAGAACACCCAATTAAAACTAAGCGTAAATGTGTTGAAGGAAAGGTCAGGATCACTAAATTGCTCTGTATTGTGAAGGTAGAAAGCGCTGGGCAAATGGTCAGCAGAGGTATGTTTCCAATTGAACTTTAGCGCTAATGTCGGGCTCAATTCACGTCGCCACGTTAGGGAAGTGCTATGCTGATCCAGTTGATAAAAACCAGAGTGCATGGAAGCCGCCTCGTAAATTTGCATTAATTCAGGTAATGGGACGAGTGGACCAGGCTCTACACTTGGCTCATTATCGGACTTGGCAACTGAGTAGGTGAAAGACAAGGTATTTAAATCAAAGCGCTTGCCCAGAGTGATGTAGCCTGCTTTTAAGTGGTTGAGCACGCTGGAGTTGGAATCCGTCAGCGATATTTCACTCTGTAGTAGCCAATTTGAGTCATCATATCTCATACTGACTGCGCTGTAGGTGAAGCGTTTGTCGATGATATAAAGAGAATCGATCAGCTCATTTTTGGTTGGCCAAACTTGTAGGGGAACTTGCGTGAGTGCATCACGTAACTGCTTTTGCTGCTCGTGTTCATTGGCTGCTTGTGTTGTTGTATAGTTGGCTCTAAACAGCCAATTTAACGTTTCGTACTGTACCGCTACACCCAAGATAGATTTGAGTTCTACATTCCAAAAAAACTCATAATCGCTGTAGATCGGTGACTCGGAGCGCCCCCAATATGCCTTGATACTGGCGATGCCCTGATCAAGCGGCGTGCGGTACTGAATGTCAACGCCATCCAAGTTCTGATGTGGGATAATAGAGTAAAATTCAACGGGAGGGTGTTCCATATCCATCGAGTAGCCGATATCTCGATATTCAGTCATTAAGAATAGATCTAACCCGGTACGTCCTGCCCGGAATTGCCAATTTGAGTTTAAGTGGTAACGTAAAAATGCCAGTTTAATAGCGTTTTTCACTCGGTCATCATGTTGTTCTTTTAACAGCAGCTGTCCAACAAGCTCCAAATTATCACTAGCATGCCATTCGGCTTGTAGGCCCAAAGATGAAAATGAAAAGTCGAGTTCATCTCTTTCTACACCGTGTGGTTGTGAAATGGACTCTCTGATTTTGGCAGTATGGGAGTCTGTTTTAACCGCCTTGAGCGTAGCAAAGCCACTGAAATCGATGTCAGAGCCGTAGCTGAATGTGGTTAAAAATAGTAGGCAGATAAAAACAGAGCGCATGAGTTATAAATGTTTTCGCTTTCCTTTTTATATAGCCTAGTTCGAATTTTGACATTTACCAATGCGATGTCCGTCTTGCCCTTGTATAATGAACTTAGAGACACCATATCCCATTTATGGTAGCATATTGTTATATTATCACATTAGGCAAGATTAAGACGTGGCAGAAGTAAGAGCGAGAGTCGGGCTGAATGTAGGGCAGCATAGTAATATCCCTGCAGAAATAGTTTCTTTTTCAGGGCTAAAAGACGGCCAAGAACATGTTGCGCTGGTATTTAATAGCGCAGACAGTCAGCAGCAAATTCCCCTAATTCGTATGCACTCAGAGTGTTTAACCGGCGATGTCTTTCATTCTTCTCGTTGTGATTGTGGCGAACAGTTAAATGAATGTATCGAGGCGATGCATAAGCAAGGCGGCATTTTGTTATATTTGCGCCAAGAAGGTCGTGGCATTGGCCTGTACAATAAAATCGATGCTTATGTATTGCAATCGCAAGGGATGAACACTTACGAGGCAAACAACCACCTTGGCTTTGAAGATGACTTAAGAGACTTCTCTGATGCCGTGTTGATGCTTCAGGCGCTAGGGTTAAACCATGTTAAGTTAATGACGAACAACCCTAGAAAGCTGAAGGCGTTGAGAAATGCGGGTATTACCGTCGATGAAGTAGTCGGCACTCAGGCGCATGTTAAGGCTGGGGTTTCTGGTAATGAACAGTATTTAAAAACCAAGATCCAACACGGTGCCCACATGCTGGATATCAAAAAGATATCAAAAGCGGATTAGCCTAAGCGTATATGCTTATCACAACAAGCCGACTAGGTAAGTGCTTCGGTTGGCTTGTCATATCAAACATTCTATTCTCTTTCCAATCCCTTAAAACTTAAGATGTCCAAGTAGGTTACGTCTACCATCAGTATTTGTTTAAAATATGCTAAAAAGCGCTGACAAATCCGCCTTTCATGCCTTTTCACTCGACGCGGTAATCAGTATAATCAAAGACGTTATAGCTTAAATTAAGTGGACTATGTCGACACCAATTAGAACATTCAAAGCAAGCATGGGCGTGCAGTGGCTAAAAGCCGGGTGGGCAATTTTCAAAACCCAGCCTATGACTTTCATGCTGATGTACATTTTCATGGCGGTAGTAAGCCTATTACCCCTGTTCGCACCTATTTTTCATATTATCGCAGCCTTGTCAGGTCCTTTTTTAAGCGCTGGCTTCTATCTTGCCGTTATCAATAAACAGATCAATAAACCAATAAAGTTGGCTGACATTTTTGAGCCTTTTGCAGCAAAAGGCCGCCGATTACACTTGTTCCGAGTTGGTATTTATCAAATGGCAGGTGCACTGTTGCTGACTATGGTTGCCGGTGTGCTATTTAGTGATGTGGCGACTGCGCTCGAGAGTGTTGGCCCAAACACCGATCCGAATGAACTTATCGGACTTATCGCGGGCAATATTAGTTTTGCCGAAGTTGCAGTATTTGTGATTGCACAATCGGTCATTATGATGGCCTTTGCTTTTGTTGTGCCTCAGGTCTTTTTCCAAGGTGAAAAACGTATTTTTCATGCGATGAAGTGCTCGCTTGCCGCTTTTTATCATAATATGGCTGCGCTGAGTATTTACGGCTTAGTCGTCGCAGCGCTTATCGTCGCGTCTATACCGCTATCGATGATCCCGGCGATTATTATCATGCCAGTCGCCATGATAGGCTTTTTTGTTTCTTTTCAGGCGATGTTTATGCCAATTATCGTTGAAAAGAAGGAAAATGATGAAAATGCTAACATCTCTCAGTCTGACTCAGGACGCTTTGACGCCTGATGGATGAACAAGAAGTTAAAAAGCTAAAAAACTATGCGGTTTGGTTATTGTCGAGACAAGAGTATTCTGAGTCAGGGTTGACGCAAAAGCTACTGCAAAAAGGGGCTACAGCGGCAGTCGCGGAGCAATTGGTATCTTGGCTAAAGTCGCTTGATTACGTTAATGACGACCGCTATGCAGAGAGCTTTTTAAACCGCCAGATTGCAAAAGGACTTGGAGAAAAGCGTGTATTAATGGATGCAGGGCAAAAGGGTGTGAGCCGAGAGACTTTGCATACGCTAATCGCTGAGCGTGAAATTGATTGGTACATGCAAGCCGCAAAAACCTATGAAAAAAAGTACGGTCTTTGCGCACAACCGATAGAATATAAAGAAAAAACTAAGCGCGTACGTTACATGAGTTATCGTGGTTTTAGTTTTGATGAAATAGATTTTGCAATTGAAGCTGCAATGACTGCAGCAGAGCAAGAAGAAATAAAGGGTGAATGATCACATGCAGCATATGACTACCGCACAAATCAGGCAAAGCTTCTTAGATTTCTTTGCTAAACAACAGCACCAAGTGGTGCCTTCAAGCTCGTTAATTCCGGGTAATGATGCCACCTTACTGTTCACCAACGCTGGTATGGTGCAGTTTAAAGATGCATTCTTGGGTGCAGAAAAACGCCCTTATACGCGAGCAACCAGTTCACAGCGTTGTGTTCGTGCTGGTGGTAAACATAATGACCTTGAAAACGTAGGTTATACCGCAAGGCACCATACTTTCTTCGAAATGCTAGGTAACTTTAGCTTCGGTGACTATTTTAAAACCGACGCAATTAAGTTTGCTTGGGGTTTCCTTACGGATGTGATCAAGCTGCCAAAAGAAAAGCTACTAGTCACGGTTTACCATGAAGACGACGAAGCATTTGATATCTGGTCAAAACAAGTTGGTGTTCCTGAAGACAGGATCATCCGTATTGCGACGGCGGATAACTTTTGGTCAATGGGCGACACGGGTCCTTGTGGTCCTTGCTCTGAAATCTTTTATGACCACGGTGAGCACATTTGGGGTGGACCTCCGGGCTCACCAGAAGAAGACGGTGATCGCTTCATTGAGATCTGGAACTTAGTATTCATGCAGTACAACCGTCATGCAGATGGCACAATGGAGCCGCTGCCGATGCAATCGGTTGATACCGGCATGGGCCTTGAGCGTATCTCTGCAATTATGCAAGGTGTGCACTCAAACTATGAGATTGACCTGTTCCAAGCGCTGATTAAAGCCGCTGCAAAAGTAACAGATGCTCAAGATTTAGAAGATAAATCACTACGTGTAGTTGCTGACCACATTCGTTCGTGTGCGTTCCTTATTGCTGACGGCGTCATGCCATCGAATGAAGGTCGTGGTTACGTGCTACGCCGTATCATTCGTCGTGCAGTTCGCCACGGTAATAAACTCGGTGCAAAAGGGGCATTCTTCTATAAGTTAGTTGCTGCACTCGCTGAGCAGATGGGTGAAGCTTACCCTGAATTAGTGAAGCAACAAGCAATTATCGAAAAAGTATTGCGTATCGAAGAAGATCAGTTTGGTAAAACCTTAGACCGTGGTTTAACTATTCTAGAAGAAAGCCTAGCTGGTATTGAAGGTGACGTTATTCCAGGCGATTTAGTGTTCAAACTGTATGACACTTACGGCTTCCCTGCAGACTTAACGGCGGATGTGGCGCGTGAGCGCTTTATGACGATCGACGAGCGCGGCTTCCAAGCATGTATGGAAGAGCAGCGTAAAAAAGCGCAAGCGGCTGGCAAGTTCGGTGCAGATTACAACGAGCGCTTGAAGTCTGATAAAAACACTGACTTTAAAGGCTATGACGCTGAGCACTATACCGGCACTGTGGTTGAAATCTTTAAAGAAGGTCAACACACCAATACGTTAGAAGATGGTGAACAAGGTGTGGTTATCCTTGACCGCACGCCTTTCTATGCTGAGTCAGGCGGCCAAGTTGGTGATACGGGTGTACTAAAAGTGGCTAACGGCGAGTTTGTGGTTACTGACACGCAAAAGCTAGGTAATGCATTTGCACACCATGGTCATGTGGTTGGCCGCATTGGTGTTAACGATAAAGCCGATGCACGTATTGATGCTGAGCGCCGCGAGCGAGTGAAGAAAAACCATACTGCAACGCACTTAGTACATAAAGCACTGCGTGATTTACTGGGTGATCATGTTACTCAAAAAGGTTCATTGGTACTGCCAGATCGTTTGCGTTTCGACTTTTCACATTTTGAAGGCGTTACTAAAGCACAGTTGCAGCAAGTAGAAGATGCAGTGAACACAGAGATCCGCCGTAACTTTGCTTTGCAAACTGAGTTGATGGATATCGATGCTGCCAAAGACAAAGGAGCGATGGCGCTCTTTGGTGAAAAGTACGATGATGAAGTTCGAGTCGTTTCAATCGGTGGATACTCAATTGAGCTTTGTGGTGGCACACACGTAAAACGCGCAGGTGATATTGGTCTATTCAAGATTGTTTCGGAAGGCGGTATCGCAGCGGGTGTTCGTCGTATCGAAGCAGTAACAGGTGCTGATGCTATCGCTTATGTTAATGAGCAAGAGCAAGTGCTTTCTGAAATTGCGGCTTTGGTTAAGGGTGATACCTCATCAGTGCTAGAAAAAGTATCTGCGCTACTTGAAAAGTCAAAAGGCCTTGAAAAGCAAGTTGCTCAACTAAATGACAAACTAGCAAGTGCCGCGGGTGCAACGCTACTTGACTCTGTAACGGAAGTGAATGGGATTAAATTACTCGTAGCGAACGTTGCAGGAACTGAGTCTAAAGCACTGCGTGGCATGGTCGATGATCTGAAGAACAAGATTGGCTCAGGTGTCATTGCGCTAGGTGTAGCAAATGGCGATAAAGTAAGCCTAATCGCTGGCGTAACGAAAGACTTAGTTGGTCAGGTAAAAGCAGGTGAGCTAGTTAATCACATGGCTTCTCAAGTCGGTGGTAAAGGTGGCGGTCGTCCTGATATGGCGCAAGCGGGTGGTTCACAACCAGAAAACCTAGACGCAGCACTAAACAGTGTTCCAACTTGGTTAAATGAAGTAACGCAGTAATCAGCAAGTGGCGCTGATTGTACAAAAGTTTGGTGGCACCTCGGTAGGTTCGGTAGAGCGTATTGAGGCGGTTGCCGAACACGTTATCAAAACACAACAACAAGGCCACCAAGTGGTGGTCGTGTTGTCTGCAATGTCAGGCGAGACAAACCGTCTCATTTCCCTTGCCCAACAAATCGATGCACGTCCAAGTTCCCGTGAGCTAGATGTGTTGATCACCACCGGCGAACAAGTTTCTATCGCGTTATTGGCGATGGCCATCATTAAGCGTGGGCATTCTGCCGTGAGCTTACTTGCCGATCAGGTTGGTATTAAAACCGATAACATGTTCTCTAAAGCGCGGATCACGGAAATAGACACGGCCCGCTTAAAGCAAGAGCTTGAGCATAACCGAATAACCATTATTGCCGGATTTCAAGGACGCGATGAAGAAGGCAATATCACCACGTTGGGGCGTGGTGGTACAGATACCTCAGCAGTTGAAATCGCAGGGGCTTTGCAAGCAGACGAATGTCAGATATATACTGATGTCGACGGTGTGTACACTACCGATCCACGAATAGAGCCAAATGCAAGGCGTCTATCACATATTACCTTTCCTGAAATGTTGGAGCTGGCCAGTGTGGGTGCTAAAGTTTTGCAGATCCGTTCGGTTGAAGCGGCCGGTCGATATAATGTACCACTGCGCGTACTTTCTTCGTTTTCTCCTGATAACGGCACCTTAATTAGCTATGAGGAAGGTAAGATGAAAAACACTAAAGTGGTCTCTGGGGTAGCGAGTGTCAAAGACGAAGCGCTTATCTTAGTTAACAATGTAGATGCAAAACCTAGTAATCTTGCCAATATACTTTCTCTTCTTGGTGAGCATAATATCGAAGTCGATATGATTAACCATTTGAACCACAGTGAGAAAAAAATAGACTATGCTTTTACTGTGCACACAAATGATTGTATTCTGGCGGAAGAAGTTTTAGCGCAACATGCACAAAATTTAGGTGGCGCAACGGTAGAGGTTAATGCTAACGTGGCAAAAATCTCAGCGGTTGGCATCGGAATGAAATCTCATTCAGGTGTTGCTGGTCTCTTTTTTATGGCATTGGCCGAAGAAAATATTCACACTCTATTAGTATCTACATCAGAGATAAAAATCTCGGCACTAGTAGAAGAAAAATATTTAGAGCTAGCTGTACGGGCTTTACATGCCAAATTCGAATTGGAAAGTACTGAGTAAAAGAAGTTTTTGCTTACTTTTCTAGGAACTTTTATTTAAAATGGATTTGACGCGGAATCTTTTAAATTTTGGAATAACAGGAGCAAGAGAATGCTAATACTAACTCGTCGAGTAGGTGAAACCCTGATGATTGGTGATGAAGTGACTGTAACAGTACTAGGTGTTAAAGGTAACCAAGTACGTATTGGTGTAAATGCGCCTAAAGATGTTTCAGTTCACCGTGAAGAAATTTACATGCGAATTCAGGCTGAGAAATCTAGCCCGGGCAATATGTAATTGACCAAATACTGAATTACGATGTTAGTTAACATGGTTTGACTGGCATAAAAAACCCCGCCACTGCGGGGTTTCTTATTTCAGGCTTTGCTCAGACAAAAAAGCAATCGCTCCTTCGTTAAGTCCAGATTTACTGATATAGCTCGGTTTGTTTTGGTGAAATACCAAAAAACCTCTGTTCGTTTCAACGAGTTTATCTAAGTCGTCAAATGGGTAAGAAAATTCGGCATGTGTCGCTTTGGTGTTAATACCTATTTTAGAGATTGAAACCTCGACGATATTACCGGCAGCGCGAGAATATGACTGTCTTATCACCCACCAAGCTTTACGATAGTAGAAAGCGACGCATTCAACCACAGCCAATAGAATAAGAAAGTTCCCGACGTAGTGCTCCTGCAATCCGTAAATAGCAAACAGCCCCAGTGTAATTAGCAGCACAAGCAAGCCATATTTCGGTTTAACAGCAAGCCCATTGGCTTCAGATTCTTCAAAACACTCTCGATAATAGGCTTTATCTAACTTAAATTGGCTTTGAAAAGATAAATTTTCATTTTGTTCAAGGGAGGGCATAGACGTTCGTTGTGGCAAAAATTTCCCCTTATTATACCCATCTATATTGAAAAAGCTGTAATGCGAATAAATTGTTTGCAGTTCCCTTTTACTATATCCAGCGAAATACGTGTTATACAGCATGACGCTTACGTAAACGTTAACTTTTGGTCAGTCCAATTTACAATTTATCTTGCGTAATCAAAAATCCATTCTATATTCATTAAAATCACTGTATTAGTCGGCGCTATTTTGAATATTTTTCATATTTATTACGTTGGTTTTCCATATTTATTAGTGATTTCAAAGCTAACTTACTGATTGTTTATAAGTTAAGTGTTTTGGTAATACCAATTTACAATGCACTTTACAGTGGAACATTTTTTGTTATAAGGTGAATAAATATCTACAAAAAGTGAAGGTTTATACCGGTTCGTTAACATCGAACAGGAAAACCAAACAGCAAGTAAGGGGTAAAAATGGATATTGGATCGCAGCTACTGCAAGCAGGAAATCTCATGCTGACCGGTATGGTTGGTGTTTTTGTTTTTCTGTCCATTTTGATTTTTGCGATGCGACTGTTGGCCAACTTTGCTGCTCAATTTAAAGAAGTAGAGCCAAGTACCACAAGATCAAAAACAACCAGAGCAACATCGTCACAGGGTGTGCCACAGGCACATATTGCAGCCATTAGCGCTGCCGTTGCAGCCTACAGAAAAAACAATTAATAGGGGTTTTGCATGTCACAGTTAAAGCTAACCGAATTAGTGCTGCGCGATGCGCATCAGTCATTACTCGCCACCAGAATGCGCTTGGAAGATATGCTTCCTATCGCTGAGAAGCTCGACAATATGGGCTATTGGTCTGTTGAATCATGGGGGGGAGCAACCTTCGACTCGTGTATTCGCTATTTAGGCGAAGATCCATGGGAGCGGATCCGTGCACTGAAAGCTGCAATGCCAAAAACCAAACAGCAAATGCTACTGCGTGGTCAGAATCTATTGGGCTATCGTCATTATGCTGATGATGTTGTCGAAAAGTTTGTTGAACGTGCCCACCATAACGGGGTAGATGTATTTAGAATATTCGATGCAATGAACGACGTGCGCAACTTAGAAACGGCTATTAAAGCGGCCATCAAAGTGGGCGCGCATGCGCAGGGCACGATTTCGTACACCGTAAGCCCTGTTCATACGCTGGAAATGTGGCTCACGCAAGCTAAGCAGCTCGAAGATTTAGGCTGTCATTCCATTTGTATCAAGGACATGGCTGGATTACTGAAACCCTATGATGCCGAAAAGTTAATCTCTGGGCTCAAAGCGTCCGTCTCTATTCCTATCGCAATGCAGTGCCATGCAACCACAGGACTCAGTACTGCAACTTATCAAAAAGCCATAGATGCGGGTATCGATATGCTCGATACGGCGATATCTTCGATGAGTATGACCTATGGCCATAGTGCAACAGAAACTATCGCGGCGATTGTGGAAGGTACAGAACGTGATACAGGGCTTGATTTACTAGAGCTAGAAGAGATCGCAGCCTATTTCCGTGAAGTGAGAAAGAAATATGCAGCTTTTGAGGGCAGCTTGAAAGGAGTAGATGGTCGTATTCTATCTGCACAAGTGCCTGGTGGCATGTTAACCAATATGGAAAATCAACTGCGAGAGCAAGGTGCAGGTGACAAGCTTGACGCGGTACTAAAAGAAATTCCAAGTGTGCGTAAAGAACTTGGCTACTTACCGCTCGTAACACCAACTTCACAGATAGTCGGGACGCAAGCGGTATTAAACGTACTTACCGGTGAGCGTTACAAGTCTATAACCAAAGAAACGGCTGGCGTGCTGAAAGGCGAATATGGAGCGACACCAGCGCAAGTCGACCAAGCTTTGCAACAACGAGTGCTTGAAGGCGCAGAGCCTATTACCTGCCGTCCTGCAGACTTAATTGAACCTGAGCTGGATAGTTTACAAAGCGAACTAGTCGCGACGGCAAAAGAGGAACAAATTACCTTAGCCGACGAGGTTATTGATGATGTGCTTACCTATGCATTATTCCCGCAGATTGGCCTTAAATTTCTGAAAAATCGCAATAACCCAGATGCGTTTGAGCCAAAACCGACGCTTGTTGAAAGCAAACAACAAAAAGCTGCAGCGGCGCCTGCTAAAGCTAAGTCATCAGCTACTGAGCGTTACAGCGTAAAAGTGGATGGCAAAGTATATGATGTGGTAGTTGCGCCAGGTGGTGAGTTACAAGAAGTACAAGTCAAAGACAGTGAGCTTATACCGCAATCAACCTCGGTAAGCTCCAGTGAAACTTTGAATGCGCCACTTGCCGGCAACATCTTTAAGCTTATGGTGCGCGCAGGAGATGAGGTGCAAGAAGGCGATGTAGTACTCATCATGGAAGCCATGAAAATGGAAACCGAGGTGCGTGCAACACACAGTGGCCAAGTCGCAGAGCTACTCGTCTCTGAAGGCGATTCCGTCAGTGCTGGCGATGCCATCATGTCTTTAGCATAAGGATGTCGTGATGGAAGGGTTACTTAATTTATGGCAAGCAACAGGGCTTGCCAACTTCACCGTGCCTGCACTTTGCATGATGGCAGTGGGCTGCGGACTTTTGTATCTTGCGATCGCTAAAGGCTTTGAGCCGTTGTTATTGGTGCCTATTGGCTTTGGTGCCATACTCACGAACATTCCTGTTGCTGGGCTTGCCGATCCAGGTGGGCTCTTATACTACGTGTATTACATTGGTATCGACAGCGGAGTATTCCCCTTGTTGATCTTTATGGGGGTGGGCGCGATGACGGACTTTAGTGCACTGATAGCCAACCCCAAGATGCTGTTGCTTGGTGCCGCGGCGCAGTTTGGGATTTTTGCCACTTTGTTTGGGGCTATTTTGCTGAACTATATTCCGGGTTTTGAATTTACCCTGCAAGACGCTTCAGCAATCGCTATTATTGGCGGTGCAGATGGACCAACTGCGATATTCCTCGCGTCTAAGCTTGCACCAGAGTTACTAGGGGCAATTGCGGTGGCAGCCTATTCGTATATGGCGTTAGTGCCAATTATTCAACCACCAATCATGAAAGCACTCACGACGCAAGAAGAGCGTCAGATTGCGATGCCGCAGCTGCGCCATGTATCAAAAACCGAGAAAATCCTCTTTCCTCTGGCGGTACTGGGCTTAACGATACTGTTTTTACCTGCAGCAACACCTTTAGTTGGTATGTTCTGCTTGGGTAACTTGATGAAAGAGTGCGGTGTAGTAGACCGCTTGAGTAAAACGGCGCAAAACGAGTTGATTAATATCACCACTATTTTCCTCGGGTTGGCGGTGGGCTCAAAGCTGGCCGCTGATCAATTCTTAACGGTTGAGACGTTGGGGATTTTAGCGCTAGGTGCCGTGGCATTTGGAATTGGCACAGCTGCTGGGGTGCTAATGGCTAAAGCGATGAATAGATTTAGCGATACCCCCATTAATCCGTTAGTTGGCGCTGCTGGGGTATCCGCAGTCCCGATGGCTGCGCGCGTGGTCAATAAGGTTGGCCTTGAAAGTAATCCGCATAATTTCTTGCTGATGCATGCGATGGGCCCCAATGTAGCGGGTGTATTAGGCAGTGCGGTTGCTGCTGGTATTTTGCTTGCGCTGGTAGGTTAATTTACACTTCTCCAACCATTTGCGTGGCGATTTTAGATTGCCGCGCATTTTTATTGCTGGACTTTATATTCTTGAACTTGATAGTCTTTCGTCACTTTTAATTAACACGAACAACTTCAGATGAAGTTTTTAGCTCCTTTCTTATTCTTGTTACCCTGCGTGACAGTTGCAACAGAAGCATCGACTTTAGTGGTAACGCCGATTGCAGAGCATGTTTATAAACATGAATCTTCGCTACACGTTGAACCTTGGGGGTTAGTGGCAGGCTCTGGGCTGGTTGTGGTCGACGGTCAAGATGCGTACATTGTTGATACACCTTGGACCGAGCAAGACACAGAAGCGCTGCTTTTATGGACTGAAGACCGCAAGCTCAATGTTAAAGGGGCGGTGATCACGCATTATCATCAAGATGCTAGCGGTGGCCTAGCGGTATTAAATAAACATCAGATCCCAACCTATGCATCAGCCCAAACTAACCATCTATTAGCCCAAAAACACAGCGCTATCGCGTCACATAATTTGCCGCAAGCCTCATCAGCGATAAAGTCAGGTGTCGTTGAAACCTATTACCCAGGTGCAGGGCACTCGAAAGATAATATTGTCGTGTGGCTGCCACAATCTAAGATTTTATTCGCAGGATGCTTTGTGAAAAGTGTGGTGAGTAAAAGTTTAGGTAACTTGGAGGATGCTTCGGTTGATGAGTGGCAAGCGTCTATACACAAGGTATTGAGCCGATATCCAGAAGCAAACATGGTTGTCCCTGGGCATGGTAAAGAAGGGGGTTTATCTTTGTTTCACCATACTGTTGAGTTAATCAAAATCGAGCAATCAAAAGGTAGATAAAGGACTGACATGAAATTTATTCCATTTCGTAATTTACGCTGTCCGGGTTTAGAAACTGCGCTGTGGTATTGTCGCTTGTTGTTTTTAACGGGCGTAGCCTTGATAGTGCTCGGGGTGATCAAAGAGGGGATTGCAATCTATCATTGGCTAGTCGCCATGGTAGAAAACGGCGACGCGCCAATAAAAGCAGCCTATCTCTATGACTTAGATTTGCTTTCCCACCCAAACTTTCATTTGATCATTGTTGGAGTGGTGAAGATCTACTTCTCCTGTGGCCTCGCGATTAAACTAAAAACAATGTCCCACGAGCAGGCGTTACAAAAATAACGAATACCACGTAAAGGAGTCTCATAGAGGAGTTTCTCAGAGAAATTTGTTAGACCCTTTTACGTGGCGGAGTTACTATTTAAAAATTAATACTCCAGCTGTCCACCATTTTGGATAAAGGCGACATATTCGTTCCAAACATCTTCAACACTTCGGCCCAAGATGTGTTGAAATGCAGCATCAAATGACCAAGTATAATTGCCCATATCTTTCGCCGCTTTATTAAACTTGTAGATAAACTCTGAGTCGTGCTGTTGTTTGACGTAATGCAAGAAAAACCCAGTTGTGGTGTAGCCACTAAGCCAGCGTTTAGCGTTGATGATATCTGGTGAGCGTGACTTATGAAAACCCGCACCGATCCGCACGGCATCAGCTAAGCCTTCGGTGTATGCCCAATTTGCCTTGCCATCACCATAGCTGTCATGAGTCAGCGGCGAGTTATTGTAACCATGGGTAACTTCGTGGAATAAAATGCCGTCGATTTCATCACGGATCACGGCATCGTTGTTATTATTATCGCGATAAATACGCTCTAAGTGCGCGGTGCTAACGACAATAGTCATCTCACCCGAACCGTCTTGTCCCATCTTATAGGCAACGAAATCCTTACCCCAATGATCTTTGGCTCTCAGCTCAAACTGCAATTTTCTAAAACGCTGGGATTCACTGGCGTTGCGGTATAGCACTTTTGCTACATCCACGCAGCGTTCGGCCATGTGTGTAGCTGGGTTTGGAATGATCCGTTTAAATAATGCCGAGCCTTGTGTTTCTGGGTTAACATCAACAAAGTTTACTTCCGGACGTTGCCATGTGTCGTTTGGTGGTGTGTTATCGCTACTGACGGTTAACTCATAATTGGCGCTTTGGAAACCGTATACAGAAACATAAACCGGCGCATTTGAGCTTATATCACAGCGCTCGTTCGAGCTGGCATCATTGATACTTTGGCAGTCATAACTTGCGGTGGTCGGTTGGCTATTTGCTTTTAGGTATAGATCTGCATCACCGCTGCCAGTCAAGGTTGCTGTGATGGGAGCTGAGCTTGTAAATGGCCCAAAATGCGCCCATTGACCAGGGGTAACGCTACCACTTCGATTAAATGGCAAGGTTGTATCACCGTTTGCCGGAGCACCGATAAATTCGATTTCTGCAAGCTGTAATAAATTGGCACCTTGCGTTGCGGTAACATTTAAGCGCACAAAGCGGTACGCTTGATTGGTACTGACATCGAACTGCTTAGTTTGATGTCTCGAAGCAAAACTTTGATTGTTTTGCGAATCTATAGTGAACCACACTTGACCGTCTTGAGAGCCTTGAAGCGTCCAATTTTTGGGATCTCTTTGTGGCGCATCGTTCGCAGAAGTGAGGGTGTAAGCTGTTAAATTCACCGCTTCGCTAAACGCATAACTTATCCAACCGAAAGCTGAAAACGTAAGCCACTTGCTGTAGTGGTTATTATCAAATGCGTTGACTTTGCCCTCATAGGGTTGGTTTTCTCCTGAAACGCTGATAGCAGCGGCATTGGCAGTAGTCAGATCGCTGTTTGCGTGCGCCGAGCTTAAGCCCAGGCTCACTAAAGCGGCTGCTATAAAAGAACGTTGGAAACGCGTTTTAGCTATAATGATGTTCATGTTGACCTCTTTTGTATCGTTCCACTTTTTGTGGGTAGATATCTGTTGATGTTGTATCCATGGCTATTTTTATTTTGGTGTCCAAATTAATTTGGAACGGTTTAATTGTTGTTGCTTTTATGTACGTTTGTCAAATGGAAATTTACTTTAATTTAACGATAAGGATAGAATTGGTGTTCCTGATTTAGCTTGAATTACGATGCGAAGGCTAGCACTGTCAGGCGTTACAGGGCGTAATGTCAGGGAATGTTATTTATTTTGGACTGTGTTTTGTTGGGGCGTGTTTGATTGATTTTTCGGGACTTTTTTATTCGCAGTCTCTTGAGTTGCAATTTGTTTGTGTTGTTTCTTTTTTAATCGCTTTCGCTCTGCTTTAGTTACGTGTTTTGCCACCCATTTAGCAATCTTTTGCATGAGCATTGGAGGGAAGTCATGACCCATCCCATTGACCAGTTTTAGTTTGGATTTGCGAATAGTAGCGGCGGTTTGCTGGCCAGCGGCCGCCGGGAAAATAGGGTCGTCTGTACCATGGATAACAAGTGTAGGCGTTTTGATCTTTGCCAGCGTGTGCTTGCGACATTGGCTTGCGACAATCGCCGCAAGCTGGCGCTTAAATCCTTGCGGGTTATGTGCGCGTTCAATACTGTGTTTGGCTTGTTGATGTAGCGTCCCTTCGTCTTGAGGGTAGGCGGGACTGCCGATCAGCTGGTTGAGTTTTATATTGTATTGAATGGCAGATTGGTGGCAGTCTGACTTTGGCCGTGCTTTTGCCAGTTGCAGCATGACTTTTACATTTGCTGCGGTAAACTTGGGATACGCTGAGGTTGACATAATTGAGGTCAAACTTACCACTTTCTTTTTATGCTTAGCAGCAACGATTTGTGCAATCATCCCGCCCATAGAAGCACCAACAAGGTGGGCGCGTTTAATCTTAAGCCCTGCCATCAAAGCGACAACATCTCCGGCCATATCTTCTAGGGTATAGGGAACTGAGGCGCGGATGGGAAGCTTTTTACTCAGCATGGTTTTTATCACACTCGGTGAACCAAGATGATCCAAGTGGCTCGATAATCCCGTGTCGCGATTATCAAAACGTATCA
The DNA here is from genome assembly GCF_001709235.1 of Pseudoalteromonas sp. BMB. Classification (NCBI taxonomy): domain Bacteria; kingdom Pseudomonadati; phylum Pseudomonadota; class Gammaproteobacteria; order Alteromonadales; family Pseudoalteromonadaceae; genus Pseudoalteromonas; species Pseudoalteromonas sp. BMB. The sequence goes on along the minus strand of NZ_MBQA01000046.1, from coordinate 72,714 downwards.
CCCGAAAACCTTTACTGACTAGCCCAAAGTACAATTCATCTGGCCAAATTGTCATTTGTGCCCCAAGACCCATTATCAAAATAATTACGGGGGCGTGAGGCGCTCCCTCGTCCTGATAATGTATGCTGATCCCGGTTGCAATCTTGATATCGGTCATTGTCGCGAACGTTTAGCTTGACTTGAAAGGGCTGCATTTAAGTATAGAGCGTGGGTATGAACTTAACTTTAAAATAGCAGTCAAAAAAGACGAAAATTTATTGCTAAAAGCCATTGCGCTTTAAAACATTTAGGTTAATATTTGCGCTTGTTGATGGTCGGAAATTATGCATCAACACTATCAATTTATATGATTCTTATTTGGAGTAAGTCATGACTAAAAAAAGCAAATTTCAGCATGCTCATCAGCGTGGTGAAATTAAAGACAACGCACTAAAAGCGTTGGTGACCAGCCCGTTGTTTAAGGCGAAAGTTGAAAAGAGCAAAAAAGGCAAAGGTAGTTATCAACGGAGCGTAAAGCACAAAGGCCAAGAGCCTTACCTTAAGGCAGCCTAAGCTTTAAGATAAGGTTTTTTGCTGATACATTTGCTTGTCAGCTTGTGCGATTAAGTCGCTGATATCTGTTATCGGGTGTTGGGAAAATGCTCGCCCGACACTACCTTGAATTGCTACCTCTTGTTTTCCATGACTAAATTGCAAGGTATTGAGTTGTTGTTGCAGCTGTTGTGCTTTTTCTTCTGCAGATTGTGTGTCGTCAAATAAGCAGAGCGCTGCAAACTCATCGCCACCTAGGCGTCCTACAATATCTTGTTTTCTGATGCTTGATGACAAAAACGTCGCAACATGGGCAAGCGCCTTATCTCCAGCATCGTGACCAAATTGGTCATTAATCAACTTAAACTTATCTAAGTCAATGTAAAATAATGCCAAAACACCACCACGTTTATTAAATTGCTCGACTAGCACGTTGGCTTGTTTGTACCAGCCTCGACGGTTAAAAATTCCGCACAATTGATCATAATTTGCTTCATTTTCAGCTTGTTGCTTTTGCTGTCTGAGTCGTCCAATGCGTTTAGATACCGCAACGGCAAGCAGTAAAGACTCAATGGCAAACGCAAAAATAAGTGCATAGCGCTGCATAAATGGGCTATATCCCACTAACAGCACGCGAAATACCATACCGACTAATACTAGGCTCAGTGCCGCAAAAACCAAACTTGCTTCGCCAATTTTACGCTTGGTTTGAAGAGCTGATAGCACAAAGATAGTGGCGACAATAACGAGGGTTATATAGGCCATAATTTGGCTTAATAAGTAGGACAATTGTGCTTGTTGAGTGGGAATTTTAAGTATGCTCAGGAGCATCACGATACCCGCGGCACTTTTAAGTAACAACACGAGTTTTGGCCACTGTTTATCAACAAGTAGGATACTCAACATAAACCAAGTTGCTGAAACCACAGTGAGACCAATACTAAGTAAATATGCGTGTTTGAGTAATGGCTTATACTGAGATGAAACAAAAAGATTTAATTGCCCTTCTTGGAATAATACAAATCCACAAAGGCAGAAGATATAAGCGCCGTAAAGCCTAAATATAGGATCATTGAGGCGACTACCCATGATCAATACATAGCAAATCAAGGTAAAGCAAAGGCCATAAAATGCGCCCATGACTAGGCTGCTTTTTTGACTTTCCCAAATAAATTTCCCCATGCTCATCAGCCTAAATCTTGGCGTATGAATTTGCATAGAATCTAAGCTTAAGGTTGCTGTGTATTTACCTTTTGGAATGATAAATGCGGGCTGTGAGAACTTAACGGGCGAAGGGGCGTTGACTCGCCACTGATAGTGATTAAGACCAACATCTACAAATGAAAAAACGCTGTCTTCATGTAAATTGCAGGCTACCGAGACGGTATTGTTGCCGCGTTCAATTTTGCTATAAGACGTGGTATTGATAGTAAGCAAAATTGAGTTGCCGTGAGCGGTCGTGAGCGAGCAATTGTCATCAAGCGCAAAAATTGAGGGGCTAAACAAAAATACGGCGCCGTAAATAACAGCGAGTAGGAGCGTAAGCTTCCCACTAAAGTTGCTGTGTATTTTGACGCCATTCAACCTAGACTGCAGCACAACCAAAACCTAAGGTTATTGTTGTAGATAATGTAACAAACTTGTACGTAACTTAGCCAGTGTAAAATCCCTTTAACCTGAGACTTTTTACATCCTATCGAACAAGAAGCTAAACCAGGCAAAAAATAAGCAAAAGCTACTTAATCCAAATGCTAGGGTTCGTAACCGTAAGTTACTGCCCAGTATGTGCTCGTAGCTGTGCCAATATCTTGCTGCGACAAACACGGTGCTGAGCACAAACCAAAATTGTCCCGTCATTTGCTCAGTATGCAAAAGTATCAGTAGTGCAATAAATAAAACTGGTTGCTGAAACTGGCTGTCATAGCTATTACCTAATAATCTTATGCGCTCGGGGAAGGCGTGTTTTTCAACATAGCGAATATCTTGAAGTGCAATATCACCATTTTTGACTGCGCGAATTCTACTCGTTGCGGTCAGAAGAAATAATAGCAGCGTTAGGCTAAGCAAAAATAAAATCGGAATATGGATCCACATAGTAAAGCTCCTGAGTTTAAAAGAGGTTTTACTTTAACTAGATTGATTGCTAACTTATCGTGTCAATAATGACTAGTTTTGGTTTGATATTGTCATGAAGGTGGTTTTGCTATGTCCTGAACATGTGTTTGCGAGCGCATTAACAGGTGTGATTGATATTTTGAACGTGGCAAACAAAGTCGCTGGTAAGGCGGTGTTTTGCTGGCAGACGGTTGCGCTTTCAGGGCAAAAGTCGGTGATGAGTAGTCAGGGTTTAGAATTTGTTTGTCATGCTGAATTTAGCGCATTGGCTGGTGCTGATGTCGTTATCTGGCTCGGCAGTCACTTTTCGTCAGAGCCTTTGTTGTGGCAACAATGCCTGCAAGTCAAAGCCCAATTAAACAAGCATGGTATTGAATTTCATCCCGCGACTTATCAACTTGCCGGATGTTGCGGTACAGCGTTTTTAGCCACAGCAGGATTGTTGGATCAAAAACAATTTACATGTAGCTGGTGGCTCACGCCTTTTTTTACACGATATTATCCAGTTCTAAAGCCCAACAGCCAAAAGGTAACAGAGCAAAGCGATATGGTGTATACCGCGGGCGCAGCTCATAGTTACTTGCACTTGATGCTGCGGTTTATTACCGACGTGCTGGGCTCTGAAGTGGCAAAAACAATCGCCGCATGGCTGGCGATACCAAACGAGCAAGCGAGTCAAAATGAGTTTGTGCAGCTCAGTGGCTTTTTACAACATAGAGATGCGCAATTGCTTAAGGCACAGCATTATATTAGCGATAATCTCGATGTTTCACATAGCTTACAGAGCCTTGCGAAACAAGCTTGTATGTCAGAGCGTACGTTAATTCGACGCTTTAAACAGCACACGAGTATGACGCCGTTTGAGTATGTGCGACTTGCGCGACTCGTTCGCACCAAACAGCTATTGCATGGCACAAACTTGAGCGTGGATCAGATAGCCAATCAGGTTGGCTATCAAGACAGTCAGGCTTTAGCGAAGCAATACAAAAAGCACTATAACCAATCGCTTAATCGAGTGAGAGGGTAGTCATAGTGGGTGTTAACCTTTCTCTTTGTGCAATAAATAACACCGGCTGTTATCGCTATAGTCAACTGCAAAATATGAGTACTACAGGAAACCAAACTATGGCAATACTAACTTGGACATGTGTTATATGTTTACTCGTAAAGTTTCTCTGTTGCTTCTTTAAGCCCTGAGTGGGGTAAAAATTGATCTGTGATTGTTAGAATTGAGTGCAGGTTATTTTTTAATTTATCAAGCTCTATGTTACCTGGCTTAATAGCCGTTTGTAATAGATGAATAGCCATATCAGCTAATAGAATACGCTGTTTTTCTAGCCATTCTTCATCGCCTTTGGTAGCGGGATTGCCAAGGTAGCTATTTTCTACCAAACTATGCAAATCCCAGCTAGTTTTGATTAACTTATTCCTTTCAATATCATTCACTGCCGACCTTCCGAAATATAGATATAATGACTCCCACACCGTGCTAGCTTTCTCTTTTTCGTGGGTTCGCTTTATATAAAGCAGAGCCATAATTAATTTGTTAAATAACTAAACAGCTGAGCCTAGCATGAACAAACATAACATATTTTATATGTGAACTAATACGCATAAGGCATTTAATGAAGTAGCCATATTTTGCTCAAAACCGCCTGCCTGTTAAAGTCCATACCAATTTGTCTAAATAGTAAGAGCAGCGATGAGCAAATACAGTTGGAGGAATATTTTCCTCCATTCAGTCAGTTCAATTTGCTTAGCTTGAAGCGAGGCAACGGACACTCGGAGTTTCACCGGGTTCGATGATATTAATATTGACCTCTTTTAAGTCACCAATTATGGGTTTTAAAGCTTTATCAAAACGATTTGCTGCGGCTTCGATTTTTTCGGCATAGTCGTCAATGGCATCAAAATTAGCGGCGTGACTTTCAATTACTGCCTCAATTTGCTTGGCCTTTTCTTCTTGTTTTGCCAGTAGCGCTTTATTGATCACAAGTCGATCGTCGTCTTCTTGTATCGCCTCTTTACTAATGGCTTCCATTTCTTTGCTGAGCAGTGCGAGCTTGTCTTCAATATCTTTCATTGGTAACTCAGAAGCTGACATATCAAGCTCTGCCGCTTTGAGTGCTTTGTATGCAGCCACCTGTTCGGCGTCCATGGTGTGTTTGATTATTGGGTTACAGTCTTGGTAAGCGATAAGCTGGTAGCTGCCTTGCGTTTGCGGCTCTGTTGGATTGGCATTGGAGTAGCCAACGCAGGCACTCAAAGCTAGTGTTACCGAAATAATGAGTATTGATTTTGTGGTTTTCATAAGCACCTCGAAGGAATAAGTCTGATTTACAAAATTAGTCGCGGTGCAGTTTGAAAAGGTTGGTTTTAGATGCGCAAGTATTAGTAACAAAATATGAATCGGGCAGTGAGCTTAGAATTAGTTGCTACTTTTATCAGGCGCTTGGCATTGGTACTGTGCAATTTCTTCGGCGTATTTGGCTTTAACTAACTCAACATAATGATTGAGGTTTTTATCAGGACGTACGGTAAAGGTCAGCTCACTTTTATGTATCGCGGTGATACGGTCCAAGCGAAATTCACGGTAATCACTGCGGAGCTGACAAAATGCGACCAGCGTCCACTTTCCACCCCAATAAACCAATCCGAGTGGCTCGATAATACGCTGGGTTTGTTGCTTTGCAACGTCTTGATATTCAAGTTGTACACACTGCTTAGCCGCAATGGCGAGCCTAAGTGTAGCGCTAAAGGATTGTTGTTGTGGTCCGTGCTTAAAACTCGAGACCAAATAAGGGGAGTGGTCATGCTGTTGTTTGAGGTGAGCGGGTAGCACGGCCTCTATTTTGGCAATGGCCGCTTTTGCATGCGCGCTTAGTTCGGGATCCGTCCATGCTCCAACCATTTTACTACCAAGTAACAATGAGGTGAGTTCATCATAGCTAAACATCATAGGGGGCAGTGGGTAGTCACCAATAATATAGCCGACACCTGCTTCCCCCTCAATTGGCACGCCAGAACTTTGTAAGTCCTGAATATCGCGATAAATCGTACGCTCAGATACCGTAAAGTGATCGGCCAATGACTTGGCGGTAACCGCTAATCGTCGACCCTTGAGCAGATCCACTAACTGAAAGAGACGTTCTGATTTATGCACGAGTTTTCCTTGTTATTCAAATCTCAGATTAATTAACCGCTACATGGGGTTTGAGAGAGCACATTACTGTGACTAATGGTGACACTCTCGCTGTCTATGTATTGCGTTAATCTTTGGCATACTTCGGTTGTTGGGAATTGTGCCGAAACCGCTTTAGCATGCTCCATCGATTGCCAATAAATAATATCTAAATACTCGTCAGTCTGACTGTCTTTAGTCAACGAACGATATAGTAACCCAGGTTGCTGTTCAACCCACTCGGTAAAAGCTGGGTTTACACCCATAATGTCACTCTCTGTAGCACCAAGAGCCAATTTAAATTTTACAATCTCTACGACATTTTGTTGCATGGTCTTTCTCCTTTTTGAGTTCAAAAAGAGTAAACCACGATGTTGTGTCAGGGAGTGTCAGTAGTGTTTAAATATACAGTGCATTTTATATCGAGGGCCTGTTTATCTTTCAAGTTTGTTTTTGCAGCAGCTTGATTGGTATTTATACAAGGCAGAGTCTGCGTAGCATAGTTGTTCTATGTAAGTCAGGCGATAAAGACTTTGTGCTCCTGCAAAGTCACCTTACCCCACATCCTTGTGGGGCAACACAGAAGAAATGCCAATCAAGCACTGCCCTTTGGGTTCACCTGAGTGAGTGCGCTTTGTTCATTGTTGCTCAACTTTTGCCTAGATTACTAGGCGGCAAGTCGAGCGTCGCGACCAAAACACACTCAGGAGAACAAAAGTCAAACAGCAAAGATCAACAGGCCCTGGCAAAACAAAGGATCTGTATTAGGATTTAGGGTACTGCAATTGGCAGGATTAACCGTGTAAAGGATAAGGAAATGAAATTAAGTACAAGCATATTTGCAACCAGTTTGGTTGCATCCGCTATCTGCGCTTCCCATGTTTTTGCAAAGGATATAAATGACAGCGATGTCAAAAGGCTGCATGTCTTGGCAAAGCAAGTCGCATCACAAAGTATCAGTGGGTCGTATACTTTTGTTATCAACTGTCATACTAACCCCAGCTTACTGAAACGTGCCGTTGAGCAAGTAAGTTGGCCTGTCGATGAAATTACCTTTGTTATTCAAGGACAATGTCAGGGCCCAATTAAGATCACGAGACGTGGTATCACCATTTCAGGGTCTGATAATACTCAAGATGTTATCTCTGCGGCGCTAAACGGCGTGCAGCCGACCATATTAGTGGAGTCTGGTTCGGTTAAGCTCAATAACTTAGGGGTTGTTAGCACCGCTCAGCAAAGTAGCGTAACGGTGACGGCGCAGGGAATGGCAAGATTGGATAATGTCGCGACTCAAGTGCAAGGCACTGAGCCTGAATACCACTATATCGTGACAGATAATAGTAATCTTTACTTAAGTAATCTTAACCAAGCTAAAGTGAAAATAGCAGGGGGCGCTTTTGCTGAATTTGTAGCCGGAAATCAGGCGATGACAGCATATGTGTTTGACACCGCTAATGCTAGAAGTACCCAAGGGAACCAGTTCGACGCAGTACAAGTTGCTGGAAATGGCTACTTTTTAGCAGATGGGCAGTCGCATATAAACCTATTAATGATCTGGAGTAAAGGCGCCGCCGAAATCGACCAGCAAAGTAGTGTTGGTGAACTGATGATGGGCGGTCAAACCTTGTTTGCTGCTTATAGAAACTCGACTTTGTCAGGTCCTTACAGCTTCTTTGGGAACGTGGTTTTTGAGTTGGAGCACTCCTCTGCGACAAATTGGGTAACGCAAGAAAGGCCGCATTCGCTGTTTTCTGGTAATAATGCTGTCGTGAATGGCGAACTATTTCCAAGTTGGAGTTGGCAAGGACAGGCACCACAACCTGAGTAACCTGAGCTTCAAAACAATGAGTTAGCGTATTTTTTATTCAAACCTTTGGTTGAGTAATTTATGCTACTTCGCCGCTTGGTATTATGCTTTACTACTAAGCGGCAACGATTAATCTAAAGGTAGAAGAATAAGATGAACCATCAACAAGTACACGACTACTTGCTTGCAAAACCCTATACCAGCGTAAGTCAGCCTTTTGGTGAAGGCGTTGATGTATATAAAGTGAAAGACAAAATGTTCGCGACGTTGGCGCTTGGTAAAATGGGCAAAGAAGATGACGAGCACCCCCATTGGCGCGTAAATCTCAAATGCGATCCTGACGAAGCGCAAGCGTTGCGAGATATTTTTAGTGCGGTGTTACCGGGTTACCACATGAATAAAAAGCTCTGGAACACGGTGGTGCTCGATGGTTCCATTCCTACAGGAGAACTTGAGCGGATGATGGATAACTCATTTCGCCTTGTAGTCGAAAAAATGCCGAAAAAGCAGCAGGGGATTATCCTTGCACAGCATCAATAGATGCACAAACGACTTGGTACACGGCGTTCACTTTAGGCTCTGTGAGCGCTTGATTTGCCACAACAAAATGTACGGGGAGCGAAAAGTCTAGCAAACTAGACAAGGCAACCTCTGCTCCTTGATCTGCCATGGCGTTGGCTTCAATAAAGCTCACGCCGAGTCCTGCCTTAACTAAAGCCAAGCGGGAGCGCTCATCCGCAGCATTAATATTTACCGCGTTTACTTCGCTTAGCTGTTGATCAAGTTGCTTATCAAAAGGGCAGCCTTTTCCCATACGTATCCATGTCATCTGTGCCAATTCGGCTTTATGTGATGGCACAGGCCAAGATGCAGGATAAGCGGTGGTAACTGCAACTTCTGTGAGCGGTACAGCGCTAAAATGTGCAGGTACTTCGCCATAAATAACCCCACCATCAAGTAGGCCATCACTGAGTTTGTCGACGATGACACCACTTGAGAGTAATTCCAGCGAAAAAGAAAGACTTGGAAAGTGCTGGTTGAGTGTTTTTATCAGTGTGCCAAGTTCACTCGAGGTGCCGATAGGGTGGTTCAAGCCAAGTCTGAACTCGCCTGTGAGCAGTGTTTTGGCTTGCGCTGCGGTGTGCATTAAATCATTTGCACTTGCAAGCGTTAACTTAGCTTTGTCTAGCAAGATCTTACCTTGTTCTGTGAGCTGCATCCCTTTACTAGAACGGTGAAACAACACGGTATTGAGTTCTTCCTCAAGCGCTTTGATATGGGCGCTGATAGCAGGTGGTGTGGTGTACAGTCGTTTCGCTGCTGCCGTTAGATTTTGGGCCTCTGCAACCGCAACAAACGACCTTAAATGGTAAAACTCCATTGCACTAAACTCAATCACGTATTGAATACCACCAGTTTAAATGAGCTTGCTGCGATTGCCTATTCTGAAATGATGAACATCGCCTTCAAAAAATATGAATTCATTAACGCCGATTGAATGCGTAACGTAGTTGACCTCGGGTGAGGTTAAATAACCTGAGCTTCGGATAATTAATGCCTTTCTAGCAGCCAGTTTTAGCGCTAACTGCGTTGAATTCACTTCCAATAGCCTGCTATTGGTGCGTAAATTCGCCTAGTTATCCCCAAAACTCTCTGGCTAGATAAGACGATAGTTTAAGGTGATTAAAAAACAATGAGCTAGCTCATTCCTTATCCAAACCTCAGGTTAAATAATTATCCGCAGCTCAGGTTATTTAAATAGGAGTTAAAAGATGAAAGTAGAAGTATCACAGTATTTTGCAATGAAGCTGGCTTGCGAAACGGATTGTGCTGATGTTTATCAAGCGATGTTAACGGGGCAGCAGGATTTTATGCTATTTGATGTCAGGTCGAATGAAGCCTTTGCCAAAAGTCATGCCCAAGGTGCAGTCAATATGCCAAGCGCAGACATAAGCGAGCTAACGATGGCAAAGTATGACAAGGTCACGCCAATCGTGGTTTATTGTTGGGGTCCTGGGTGTAATGGCGCAACAAAGGCCGCGTATAAGCTTGCAAAAATGGGCTATCAAGTAAAAGAGATGATAGGTGGAATTCATTACTGGGAGGATTTCGAGCGTTACCCCGTTAATCGCCGAGTGTCTCAGGCACAAAGTTGATGTAGGTGCATTTTTCTTCATCTCATGATTATACTGTTATTCATTCACGGCACATTTATCAGTGTGTAAAGTGAGTGAATAACGATAATAACAAGGGAAATATCATGTCGAAACTATTGTACTGCGCCTTATTTTGCTCGTCTTTGCTAAGTCAGACATCCTTCGCCACTGACTCAGCTCAACATCAAGTTCAACAAGTTGCACATAACCTCTTACCTAAAGTGCAGTTGGAAGGCCAAAAATATAAACCTGTAGATTTGCAGACGCGTCTTCAAGAAACGCATTTGCCGGGCTTAAGCCTTGCCGTGATCAAAGATGGTAAAGTGGTGTGGGCTGAGGGGTTTGGCATTGCAGATAAAAAGCAACATCGTAAAGTGACCACTGAAACACTGTTTCAGGCAGGATCAATAAGTAAGCCCGTTGCAGCGCTTGCGGTATTAAAGTTAGCGCAAGATGGTAAAGTCGATTTAGATGCTGACGTTAATCAATATCTCACCTCTTGGAAAGTACCAACAAACGAATTTACCAAAGCCAATCCTGTTACTTTGAGACAGTTAATGACTCACACTTCGGGGCTCACTCAACATGGTTTTCCGGGCTACGTGCGTGGTAGTAAAATTCCAACCGATGTTGAAGTCTTAATGGGTAAAGGCAATACCGACTTAGTGACGGTTGACACTTTGCCAGGTAAAGCTTGGCGCTATTCTGGCGGTGGTTACACCGTAATGGAATTGCTCGTGGCAGATGTGACAAAAATGCCATTTGAAGAGTATGTCCAACAGGCAATTTTAACTCCGTTGGGTATGCACAACAGTACCTATGCGCAACCACTACCGAAAATGTTATGGTCAAAAGCCAGTGCTGCGTTTGACGATAACGGCGAGCAAGTCGAGGGGGACTGGCATGTTTATCCAGAACAAGCCGCTGCTGGTCTTTGGACCACTCCGGTGGATCTTGCTAAATATATTATGGCCGTACAACAAGCGTATGCCGGCAATACTGTGGGGCCCATCACGCCAGAGCTGGCGAAGCAAATGCTTGAAGTTCATCATGACGTATGGGGCTTGGGACCAGAGCTTGAACAGCGTGAGCAAGGACTTATCTTCACCCATGGTGGGAAAAATAAAGGCTTTAGCAACCGTTTTGAAGCATATGTAGAAAAAGGCGAGGGGATGGTATTGATGTCCAATGGCGACTCAGCGAGTACCGTATTTGGTGAGCTTCGCATTGCCATCAGCGAACATTACGGCTGGGATTTTCTACGTAGTAAAAAAATAACAGCGATTACATTATCTGAGGCACGCGCAAAGCAATTGGAAGGTCTGTATGCTTATGAGAAAGATTATCAGTTTAAAATGAAAATCACCCGAGATGGTACGCGATTTAACGTCTTAGATATGGCCCGCGATAACCTGATGGCATTCGTTGCCACAGAGGAAGACACCCTGATTGAGCTTGAAGGGGGCGCAGATGTCACCATTGAAACGAATGACAAAGGTGAGATCACTGCGGTGATTTGGCGTGGCCTATATCGTTTTGAGCGGATTTAATCGGAAGCTTCACTTCAACGAGTAGCCCGCCAAGCGGGCTATGATTGGCGTTGATAGAACCATGATGCGCCAACACAATATGTTTGCTAATCGCAAGTCCAAGCCCCGAGCCGCCAAGATCCCGGCTTCTGGAGTGTTCACAGCGATAAAGTCGTTCAAAAATTTTATCTAGCTCCGAGGTTGCTACTCCTGGGCTTGAATCTTCCACTGTGATAATGGCATATGAGTCGGCTAAGCGTGTATGTATTAGACTGGTTCCCGCTGCATCAGTGTAAAAATGGCTGTTCCGTAAAAGGTTCAGGATGACCTGTTTTAGACGCTGTGGGTCGCCTTCTACCTGCAAGACTTGCTCACTTAAATTACAGCGCAGAGATTGCTGCTTTTTCGCAAAAACAGGCGTGAGTTCAGAGCAGCAATCCTTAACAATGGTATTAATATCAAGCGGCCTGAGCTCTAACGACATCACATTATTGTCAAACTGAGCGGACTGATAAATGTCCGAGATTAAGGTATCCAGTTGGTTGATTTTACTGTTCACTTTTTTATAGGCGACATCAATATCAGGCTCGATATTAAATTGCATCGCCTCAATTGTCAGTTTTAGTCCGGTTAACGGGGTACGCAACTCGTGAGAAATATCGGCGAGCAATTGGTTTTTTTGCTCTAAAGCTCGCGCGGCCATGTGCTGTTCTAAGGCTTCTAGTTTTTGTTTCTGGCGTTGTCTTAAAAAATATATGGCAAGCCCTGCGAGCAGCAACAGCGCAGAGGCGATGGCCAAGCCTCGCTGCAACTTTAGGTTTTCTAAATTTGCTTGTTGCAGCGACTGCTCTTTTTGTAACAGGCTAAGTGCTTGTTCCTTTTTCACAAGTTCTATGTTTAATGCCATTTTGTACGCTTTGTTTTTATCGCTAACCTTCTTTAATTCAGTTTGTGCTTGCTGATATTGTTTTAATTGAGCAAGTGCGGCTTCAAATGCGCCTGCTTGTTGATAAATTGCGGCCAGCTGTTTGTGAATATCACTTTGAGTTTGAGTGCCAAGCTGAGGTTGCTTTAGTAATAGTTCAAGCTGTTCTTTGGCGTCTTCACTTTTATCTTGAGCCAAATAGACATTAGCAAGTGCCAGCCTAACGGTACGCTCTGTTCGGTTGGCACCGGATTTTATCGCAAGCGTAAGCGCTTCATTTGCACTATTTAAGGCTTCATTCACATCACCTTGAGCTAGTTGGACATTGACTAAATTACTTAATTGCCAAGCCGTGTCGCTGTCAGCCTCCATTTTTTTTGTTAGGGCAAGGCCGTTTAGAATAAACACCTGAGCTTGCTTATACTCTCCCTGTTGATATAAAACTTGGCCAATCTTACCGTAACTGTTGGCGATATGACGCGGATTACCTAATAGCTTATCAACCCTGAGCGCCTGCTCAAAATGTGATAGTGCAAGAGGAAATTCTTCTAAATCACGGTAGAGTTCGCCGATGTTGTACAGTGAGTTGGAGATCCCTTGCTGGTTATTGCGTTTGCGCTGAAGCATAAGAGATTGTTCATGATAGCTGATAGCTTGTTCAATTTGGCCCATGTAATCGTAAACAATGCCAATTTGGTTATAGAAACTTGCGAGTCGCGGAACATCATTAATGCGTTTTGCAATTTGGATGGCCTGCTCAGCATGATTTAGCGCGCTACGGTAGTTTGCCCGAAAGCGGTTAATATGAGCAAGGCGATCATGAATATCTGCAATTAACCGCTCATCGGCTTGAGAGGTGGTGTTGAGTGCCAGCTCAAGCTTTTCTTCTGCCTCGGTCGCACGATTTTGACTAAGTAGCACCGTGGCGTGGCTCAATAGCAATTTACTCTTGGCATCAGGGTCTGCCACTTTATCTAACACCTGATTGAGCTCATCTATCGCCTGATAAGCAGTTTCATAATGGCCAAGCAAAGAGTGGGCTTCAATCTTCATTAGGCTGAGTTTAAACCAAGCTGCTGAAAGATAAGTTGGCGTCGTGTTTTTGTTTAGGAGTGTGTCAATTTCTTCAAGCGCAACAGATGGGTTATCGGCTAACAGCTGCTTTAACGTTTCAAGTGTGGGTAATAGTGCACTAGCATGGCTGGAAAACGGAGTTAAAAGTAAAAATAGCGTAAATAGTGCTTGGACAAAAAGCAACCTAACTCTGTTTAACACTGCAAAAAACCCCATTACCAACAAATATCTCTGCATTATAGTTGATAACCATAGAGCAAATATAGAGGAGTATTTACTCTAAATTTCAGATTCTATGAGTTGTTGTTGCATGTGGGCAATTAATTGTGGAAAAAAGACATTAAATCCTGACTCTAGTTGTTGATAGTGCTTTGTAATATCCCTTTCACTGCCAGCAAATTGGTTTTGAAAACGAATACGTTTAGCGATGTTATCGAGCGCATGGCCCACACCAGCCACGGATTCATAGGTGGCAAACCAATCATTTTGTGTCATTGCGCTAACGACTCGTTGCATGTGTGCAGGCATGATGTGCAAGTTATCGTGAAGCAAGGAAAAGCTCTGACGTTTAAAGTCGTCAAGCGAGGTGCTGTGATATTGCTGCCAGTGTTTAATCAAAAAGTGGTCATATAACACATCCAGTGCAATGCCTGCAAAACGGCGACGCGTGGGCGAAAAAAGTTGTTTAGCAGATTTTGTAATCGAGTGGCTATCGGTAAATTTATCGACTTGCCTATGTGTTTGTAGACCAAGTTGCACAGGTTTAGGCAGTGCTTGTATATTCACGCCTTTTTGAAAGTCACCGAGCAAGTTACCAAAGTGCGATGCGGCAGTCGGTTTGGCAAAGTACAAATGCGCCAAATAATTCACAGAAACATCCCTCCAACCATTTACTCTAAAACAGGGTACCGCATTTGTCCGCGCATACAAATACCCGCATATATAAAGCACTGCTTAATTCAGGAAGGAGAAACTTAGCTTAGACTATGCTTGTCTCCATTACTGTGAACATTAGGGGAAGTGTGATGGCGTTAACGGCTGAATTGAAGCAGAAGACCAAGCGATTAGTAGAATCAAAAAATATGCTTAAAGGGATCACGGTTGCCTCTTTTTTAGAGTCAACCATCGTGCCTATTCCGCTTGAAGCCGTGATGGTGCCGCTTATGCAAGCAAGGCGAGAAAAGCTATGGTTAATTGCGTTAATGGCGACGGTTGGGTGTGTGATTGGTGCCTTATTTGGTTATGCGTTGGGTTACTATTTATTTGATGCAGTGGGGGATTCCGTTATTGAGCTGCTGTCGAGTCCGTCTCAGTTTGAGCAAGTGAAAGCGCAGATGCAAAGTCAGGGGTTTTGGTTTGTGTTGACCTTAGGTATTGCGCCTGTACCTTTTCAGATTGCCATGTTAGCAGCAGGCGCCACAAAATTTTCACTATTACAATTTCTAATTGCAACCTGTATTGCCCGTTCACTACGTTATTTTGGCTTGGCGGCGGTCGTTTACTTTGCTGGTAATCAGGCTGAAAAGCTAATTAAACAACATAAAATAAAAGCCGTTATTCTCACAACGGCCATTGTGCTGCTCGCATGGTGGATAGCTAGTCGCTAGTATTTTCTATACAAAAACTTTGATTCATTTTGTGAGCGTGCAAAAGCGAGTAAATCATCGCTCAGTGTTAGTGGCTCTGACACTAGTATTTGATACTGTTGATAAAAGTTATGAGGGGCTCCTGCGTGCTCAAATAAAGTGAGCGCTGCTTCTCCCTTGCGTACATACTCTCTGTAATCTTTGGGTTTATTCAGTAGTTGAATATAGGCAAGATAAAAAGGCTCAAATTCAGCATGTCTTTCAGAACCTGCCTGCTTTAGCATGAGATCAATATTGTACAACAGCTCGCTTTGATGCTGCATCGTCTCAATTAACTTGTTTTGATCTTGGCGGATCATTGAAGCTACTACTCGTTCGTCAAAGTTATTAAGTTGTTCGGCCACTGTTTGATAAATCTTTGCAAATTGAGCTTGATGTAAAACACTGAACTGTTGTTGCAAGTGGCGTAAAAAAATAGCTTCCTGTTCAACTAGTAAACCTCGTTGCCGTTTTGCTTCTACTAATACCGCTTGGTAACTTTGAGATTGTCTTTGAATATTTTGCAGTGTTTCAATCTGCTCAGTAATTGTTTTTATCTTAGTATTTATGGCAAGCAGCTTTTGATTGATCTCGATAGTATTCCACTTGCTAGGAGAGTGGTTAAAAAAAGAGGTGAACGATATTTCATTTTTACTTGCTGTCGTTTGCAATTGGACTAATTCATCAATCAACTCAGTAAGAGGGTAATCGATAGATAACGCACGCAGCAATGTATCCGCTTGCAATGAGTTATTAATATCTTTGGATTGTCCAGCTCCTATCTGGGCTATAACAATGTTGCCGTTGTCATAGGCGCGTTGTGCATCGGATAGCAAAGTGGAGGCATTCAATGTTTCTAGGTATAACGCTTGCCACTTATTATTATCATATTCATTGAGCGACTTGAGCGCGTTAAGTTGGGCATCTAAATTTCGTTGCTGTTGAGCAAGGGTTAATTCTTGCTCTATCTTGGTAATTTCTGATGGCGTGCAGGCCGCTAATGCAGTTAGAAATATAATAGAGAGTAGTTGCTTCATATCGTTATTGTTTGGTATTCCTTTTGTCTAACGTTAGCATCATCACTGCAATGGGGCAATATTCCTATATTGGGTATACATTTCGATATTTGCCCACACTTGTATTGTTCAATGGCTGTCTGATCTGCATTTTGCTGGCTGTTGCTGAGTAATAACCCTGCTTATAAAAGTGAAGTGCATTGTCTTGCCAATCTAACTCGAGAAATTGACAGACTTCTCTCATCACAGCCTGAGGCTTTTCTACCAGCGATTCATAATTCACAAACTTAATTTGAGTCGGATGTTGTTGCGCAGCATCTTGCAAAAACGCATATGTATTATCATACATAGCTTGAATATCTTGCATCCGGTATGAGTAGCCATGAAAGGGGCTATTCGTTTGATATAGCTGACGGAAGTTTGCGATACAAGTATCTGTTCTGTCTCGCTTCATCACGACAAATTTTGCGCGTGGAAACGCCTTTGCGAGTAAATCGATAAAGAAAAAATGAAATGGTTGTTTGTCTATAAAACGTTGAGCACCAGTAACGGACTGCGCAGTGAAGAGGCGGTATTGCTCAATGGCGTTAGCTTCTTCATAGGCGTGGCTGATATGTTGAATATTGCTGTTGTAGTCATGAGAAAACCTAAGTGCTTGGGGCAATATATTGGTCTCTCCCAGCGGTTGTAGTGACAATTGCGCTAAGATCTGCTCCATTAAACTGGTGCCTGAGCGTGGTAGCCCAATGATAAATACTGGTGCAAGCGTTTGCTCTGGAGCAAAATCAATAGGCTTGTCTAGAAGTTTGCCGAGTGCTTGAAAATAGCCAGTCATTTGTTTAGATGAATAGGAAATCTCGGCACTTATCGCTTGTTTACTGGCAATAAAGCTTTGCCATGCCTTGGGATAATTTTCCTGCTTTTCGTATTCGAGTGCCAGGGCATGGTAAAGCCGTTGTAATGTAAGTGGAGCAGTTTGCGCTGTTATTTCAGTTGCTAACTGAGCGATGCGAGTCGATGCTAATTCTACAGGAGTTAGCTCTGAGTAGGCTAACTGGCACTTTGCATTACTTGGGTTTGTTTGCACTAAAGAGGCAAGCAGCGTCCGTGCTTGTGCTAATTCACCATACATCTTTAAATGCATTGCATAGTTGAGCGCGATTTCAGGACAGTGTGGTGAGCGAGTGTAGGCATGGCTAAAATGCCAACCAGCGTCAGTATATTGGTTTAATCTCAGTAAGATATTTGCGAGGGTATCGTGCTCTGACCCTGACAATTGTGTGTTACCTAGCAAATGCAGAATATAGCGCTTTGCCACTAATGGTGCTTGGGTAAAAAGCGCAAGTTTGGCAGCGCTCAATGAGTAAAGTGCGCAGGGAAATAAACTTAGGCACTTGTCGTAAATTTTTAGCGCTTTGCTGCGGTTACCGAGAGCGATATTCAATTCGGCCAATAAGGCGTACGCGTGGTGATCGTTGGCATTGGTATTAATGCGAGCGACTAATGCGTGATGCGCCGCTTGAAATTGACGCTGTTGAATATAGCTTTGGATCTGATTGTATGATGTCATCGCAACGTAAAGAGAGTGAAGGTAACTTCACTCTCTATTTTAGTTTTTTGCTGATTATAACTCAAACTGGTAGTTAAGCTTGACCCCAACGGTACGAGGTGTTGTGACATAGTGTCCGTACACTCGCTGCTGCTCAGGCAAGGCTTTGTTTAACGCCGCGAATTTAGCTTCACCAGCCCAAGACTTGTCGCGTCTTACCGAGGTGAAAGCAAATTTGTCAAACAGGTTGTCTACATAAAAAGTGACGGCCCATTGCTCGCTTGAAAGCTTAGCACTGAGGTTAGACAAGGCAAATCCTGGTAATACCTCTCCGTCAGCTTTGAGTCCGACTTTAGTGTATACGTCACTCTGCGCGGTTACTCCATAATTAACGTTAAGCATTTTGTCGTCGAACACTTCCTGCTCGTAGCTTAAACCGAATGAGAACTGCTGCTTTGGGGCGCCAGGTAAGCGGTCACCGTCTGTACCGTCATAGTACGGCTGGTAAAGCGCGATTTCTTCAGCGCTATAGTCACCTTCTTTGAATACCGCAAACAGGGCTGGTGCATCATCAGTTAGCTGTGCTTTTGCATAAGAATAGGTTGCATACACCGTCCACTGATCGTTCAACATAGCCCGGGTTGATAGCTCAATCCCACTAGAGTTCGCAGATCCAGCATTGGAGGTAATGATCTCTTGGCCGTTTACCGTCACAGATGAGATCTGTGCATCTTCCCAATCAACACTGAATAATGCGGCATTAAAATGCAGCTTGTTATTCAGCCATGTAGACTTTAATCCCAGCTCATAGTTAGTGGTGGTATCTGGTTTATAGCTAAGCTCATGCGGCAGTGCACAGATGATTTGTTGCTCTGGTAGTGTTTCTGGACAGGACTCCAAACCGTTACCACCGCCTAACCTAAATCCTTCACTGACAGTGAAGTACGTCAGCAGTCCATCTTGCCAGGTGTAATTGGCATTAAACTTAAACAAACTACCATTGTCTTTGGCACTGACTTGTTCAAATGAAATTTGCTCAAGGCTTGGCAGGCCACCAGAATAGAGCGGGGTTTCAGCCGCTGACTCAGTTTTAACATCATAGCGATAGAAACGAGCGCCCACTGTGATATTGAAATCGTCTGAAAATGCATAGCCAACTTCGCCAAACAATGCTGACTCTTTGCTGGTGGCATTGGTCAGTGCAATATACTCAAGATCTTGCTCAATATTGTCGATTTCATCGCCCCAAAACGCCGTGAGTCCTGGCGTGTACTCTCTATCGTCCGAACTAATTTCTTGTTTGCTGTAATATACCCCTGCAATCCAATTTAGCGCGTCATCCCCTTTAGAGACTAAACGGATCTCTTGGGTAAAAGTGTCTTGATCAGTAGTATCTTTAGTCAAAGCGGTAAAACTAGGAAAATCCGCATAACCCGGCCAAATATCATAAAGTAGATCGGTTTGATCTCGTTGGCCTTGTTGTTCTTTGCTTGACCAACCGGATGCCGAAACTAAATCAGCAAACTCTAAATCGGCGTTGATTTCAAGGCTAAGCAGGTCGTCTTCTTGTTCGTTAGGCTCAAGCACGCGGTACGCTGACTCGTAAGGTTTAATAGAATCGGCAAGCGGGTGCTGTGCTGCAAGGCTTTGATATTGTGAAATTGAGTTAGCGCCATTTTCTTGCTTCTGATGAAAATAGTTCAGTGTGGTATCGATATTCTCACTCACCAACCAACGTAGAGAAACCCGTGTGGTTGTTATGGTCTCATCATTTGCATCCGCAACTGCGTTGATGTTTGCTTTTACATCCTCAGCATTGGACCAATCAGGATCTGGGTTTGAAACGCCAGCTTGCTTAACCACATAACTGTAATCCATAAAGCCGGGGTTGTGATAGCGGTTAACGCTCGCACGAATGGCTAATTCATCCATCACTAGAGGCATATTGAAGACAGCACCTACTTCATGACCATGACTGTCACTTTCATTGATACTGAATAAGTCACCACTTAGTTTACCTTCAATAACGTCAAGCACTGGCGCTTTAAGCATGGTTCTAATCGCACCACCTAGCGTGCCTGCACCGTAAAGCGTACCTTGTGGGCCGATCAAGACTTCAACACGTTCGATATCGGTTAGTCGCAAATCTACGTTGATTGGAATTTCGCCTAGGTAAGTTGCCACTGTTCCTGAGTCAGAAGCACGTTCCGACGAATTAGTATTCAAGCCACGAACAATAATAGGTGAGCCCTCACGGCCACCTTGCTCTGTGATTGTCAAACCAGGAACCCATCTTGCTACATCTTCAAGGTCGCCAATATTTTGGTCGCTCATCACATCGCTGTCGACGGCAGTAATGTTTAATGGCGCTTCTTGAACTGTGCCCGCGCGTCGAGTGGCTGTTACTTGAATTCGTTCAATTGACTTTTCTTGAATCTTACTTTCTTCTGCTTGTGATTGATTAACAACAAAAAAACTCGAACTAACAGCTAGTGCGACTAAGCTTGGATGGAGCTTACTCATGGATGGTGGAACCTCAAATTAAGAATTAAACGTGACGAAATTTCAATCTTTAGAAATGGGTAACTATGCAGGTGGTGCATTTCTGTCCCGAGTTTAGAGAGAATTTCATACAACCGGTGGTGAATAAATTAGCCATGTTTTGTTCATGGTTTAGGTAAATTTAGCCACCCTGAAACTGCGGCGCATGCTAACATGCTTATTCGTATTTTGTGAATAATTATTTTGATTATTTGAATGGTTATCTCTTTTTTAGATAAGGTGATTTGCGAAAATTTTCAAATAGCTTAGAGTATTAACTCCGTATGTTTCTTTTGTACGTCGATTATCTTAAGGAAAAACAATGAAAAAGCTGATGTTTGCATTGTTGGCATCTTGTACGTTACTAGGTTGCTCTGACAGTGAAGTTGGTGATGTGTCACTCGGTCTATTTACGCTCAAAGATATAAAATTAGACTCTATGGTTGACCCCGTTGTAACGGGTGTGACCTGTCATGTGGCGAGTGTTGAAGATGATTTGAGCTTTTCGGACCCAAGCGATAGCTCTATTTCTTGCCGTCAAACGAGTGAAATAACACCGGCAATGCTGGCGAATATAGATAAAAGTGATTCAGGCGAAGTGGTATTTAAAAAATCAAAAAGTGTGTTTTTTAAATCAATGAAAGTGAGAAGGATCTTTGATGCAAAAAATCAAACCTTGATGTACTTAGCCTATACCACTAAGGAAACCTCTGGTAGCTTTAAGCATAGCTTGTCAACGGTGCCATTATGGGGAACTCAGGCTTATCAAGGCGTTAAAACCAATTAATTCGAATGTTGGCTAGCACATAAACCAACACGTTTTGATAATTGCATTTAGTAAATTATTTTTGTTTGAATTAAACCTTTTTGCTCACGATTTCGACTAAGCTTAGTAGTGATAAGTTTAGGAGAAATCGTGATGTTAAAAACACGCTTTTTAGGGAAAACGGTTAATATTGCATTTGCAGTGATGACTGTATTGTTTGTTATTTTAACGTTAACAACTGATGCTCATAGCATCTCATCTCAAGCAACTCAGGTTGAGGTGTTTAGCCAAGACGAGGTGATTACCGAGTCCAAATCGAAGTAAGTTTGGGCTGTGATTTATCTTGTTTTACTGATTAGTGCCATTCGAAACGATGAAAATATAATATAAATATTGCGCTCGGCTCAGTCTCTGTTGCGCGTGGGATTAAGTGCATAAATTTTCATGAAGTTTTTATGACATATACTCATGCGTCACTTACGCTCTGTATAGCGTATAAACTCTAAACTACCATCTCTGACTCATCTCATTAATAGTCTTAACTAGGCTGTCACCAAAATTGTAATTAATTTGTTGCGTTCTCCCCAGTCTGCATTAGCTTTAATTAGGGACTAAGAAAAAAGCAGCGCAGTTTGCAATCGGATATATGCAAGTTTCTGTTTTAAAAAATACGAATTTTAGCTGACGTACTCGTTATTCGTCTGACTAAAACGCTCACACACAAGGAAGAAATATGGCACGCCAATTCGATAACTTTTATAGTCATGGGGCAATTAATTTTAGTGATTTTATTAATTGTGTTTCTAGCTTATATACTGGTCCAGACTGCTTGGATGACAGTACATTAAGACTGCTTGCTGAGATGTTGTATCGGCTTTCGCAAAACAAGCAATTTCTCGCGGCTCAAGTCGCGGGCAGCAGTAATTACCAACATCATGCCCGAGGAATGTTGGACAATGATGATCTATATGTACTTTATGAAAATAAACGACCATTTTTTAAAGTATGTGCACAAATTTGGCACCCAATGCCAAAGCGGGGGACTCAGCGCTGTTTTATTCCGCAAGTGCGGGACTACAATTTTACGGCATTGACAACCAATTATTTTGGCCCCGGTTGTGGCAGCAAGCTGTATCAATATGAGTATAGGAAGGACTTACAGCAAGGCGAGCATTGTGATTTACAGTTTGGGCAGTTTTATCAATTTACCCCTGAATCTGTACTCTTTACAGAAGCGTCGAGAGATGTGATAGCGCAGGCTTTACCTAAAAGTTTGAGTATCACCATCAGCTTACAGTTGGAGCAAAGGCCACATGCTTGCTTTGTGTTTGACAAGTCATCTGGTCGCGTGCAGCAGATTATTGCTGACTCTGCATTTGGCCACAACGAAATACCTGAACCTCTGCTGCTTGAAGACTAAGCACTCTATCTAAGGTTATGAACTTTAGTTCAGGTGTAGAGAAAGTAACTTATTTTGCAGGATTCTATCTTTTATAGCTGTAACAAAAGCGCAAATATGTTACTTGTAGTTGCATCTATGAGAATAGCGTGAGCACTTTATTGCATTCTGATTTCTCAATGAATGAAGTGCTTATACCAAATTGAACAAGTGTTCAGTCAAATTGGTATGACTATTCTATCACCAGTCTAATCTGCACTGGTATTTTTAGCTTTGACAACAACCCTAATGGAGCGGCGTAATAATGAATAAAATAAGCTTGGTAGCACTCTCTGTCGTGCTAGGTTTGAGCGGATGTGCTCAAGACAAGCCGGTAACGGAAACTACATCTGTTGCTAAAACCACTGAATCAACTCTCTCTCGTGCAGAAATCGACAAAGTCGTAGAACAGTACACCAAGCAGTTTATTAACCACGAACCCGCACTTGCCACTTCGCTCAAATTATCAAGTAATGAATATGGTCACTATGCTAATAGACTGCCGGATTACTCGGTTGTCGGAATGCAGGCGCTCCAGGTGGATATGAACGCAGCCGCAGATAAATTAAAACAATTACAATCGGGCGTGGCGAACTCTGACGACTTGTTGCATCTTAAAGTAAACGAAGTTATTGCACGTTATTATGCTGGCGATAAGGGCTTCTCAGCAGGTTACATTGATACTTGGGGCGGACACCTGCCATATATTGTCAACCAATTGTCTGGCCCATTGCTGGATATTCCGAATGTGCTTAAAGACCAACATGGAATAGAGAGCGAGCAAGATGCAAAAGACTATGTTGCGCGCTTAAATGCCTTTGTTGAAGTCACGAAGCAAGTTGCAAGTAAGGTAAAAGCGGATGCCAATAAAGGCGTAATTTTACCAAAAGTATTATTTCCAAACACGCTAGGTTATTTAGATAACTTCACGGCGCCAAGTGGTGCAGAACATCCTTTGGTTGCGTCGTTTAAAGATAAACTTGCGAATATTGATGGTATTACGGATAAAGCCGCCGCTGAATATGTTGCACAGGCAACACAAATTGTTGAGCAAAAGCTTTATCCTGAATTTAAAAATGTGTCTGCGATTATGCACGCTCTAGAGAGCAAAGCGCCTGAAAATGTTGGCATTTGGGCCCAACCAAATGGCGAAGCTTTCTACCAGCATGAGATCACCTATTTGGCAGATTCTGATATGAGCGCGGAAGAGATCCACCAAATTGGCCTTGCTGAGGTGGAGCGTATTTCAAAGCGTATGGACGAAATCCTCAAGCAAAATGGCTATTCACAAGGTACTGTTGGTGACCGGATGAAGCAGCTCAATGAAGAGTCGAGATTCTTATATGCGGATTCTGACGAAGGTCGTGAAGCGTTATTATCGTTCTTGCGTGGTGAAATAGGGACAATTTTACAAAAAGCGCCAGATTATTTTTCTACTATTCCACCGCAACCTGTTGAAGTTAAACGTATACCAAAAGCCGTGGAAGCGGGTGCACCTGGTGGTTACTATAACGGTCCATCGCTTGATGGAAGTCGCCCAGGGGTATTTTCAATCAACCTAAAAGACATGAAAGCAGTACCAAGCTTTGGCATGAAAACCTTAACGTATCATGAGGCGGTTCCTGGTCACCACTTCCAAATTGCGCTTAATATGTTGCAAACAGAAATCGGTTTGATGCGTCAAAATGCCTCATTTAATGGTTATGTTGAGGGCTGGGCGCTGTATTCAGAGCTATTGGCTTACGAAATGGGGATGTATAAGGACGACCCATTTGGAGACTTAGGGCGTCTGCAAGCTGAGGCATATCGTGCTGCTCGACTGGTGGTTGATACGGGCCTGCATTATAAAAAGTGGACACGCGACCAAGCGATCACCTATTTTGCTGATGCAACCGGTACGGCTATGAGTGATGTGGTATCGGCTATCGACCGTTATATCGCTTGGCCAGGTCAAGCGCTTGGTTATAAGTTGGGTATGCTTAAATTAGTTGAACTTAGAGAGTATGCTAAACAGCAGCTAGGTGATAAGTTTGATATTAAAGCATTCCACGACGTAGTGTTGCTAAAAGGCGCAAGGCCAATGGCGCTTGTTGAAGAAGATATCAAGACTTGGATTAATTCTTTGAGTTCGTAAATATACTTTTCGGCTTGAAGTCAGTGAACGATGCTGGCTTCAAGCTGATGTTATTTAAAAACCTCTATTTATAGCTCTCGTTCATACTCACCGTACTTAAAGTCACTATCATAACCTGAGCTTCGGATGATAAGAAGATAGTTTAAGGTGATTAAAAAACAATGAGCTAGCTCATTCCTTATCCAAACCTCAGGTTATCATAATTTGCAATTCGGCTTTGCCACGGCATTTTCAATAATATCTTTGCTGCGATGTATATCTTTCTTTTTCAGCTCAAGTCCTGCTTCATCTTCATTTTTTACGGGTTGATAAGCGAGTTTTGCATAAAGCGCAAAGTGATCTGACCCTATGTTGTTGAGCCTTTTAATATCGATCACTGTGAAATGGTGACTCGCAAACAAATGATCTAGCGGCCAGCGTGCAAACGGGTACTGTGCATGAAAAGTGTTAAACATACCTCGGCCAACTCTCGGATCAAGAAGCCCACTTATTTTCCTAAATAACCTCGTGGTTGGTGACCAAGCAACATCATTGAGATCGCCAGTGACTATGGTGGGCAAAGGCTCATTTATGACGCGTTTGGCAACAACCACCAGTTCTGCGTCTCGCTCAATGGCCGTTTCGTTCTCAGTGGGGCTCGGCGGTGCCGGGTGCAAGAAATGGGTTTGGATCATGATATGGGGAGCGAGCTTGAGTCTTGCATGTATCGAAGGCACACCTTCCTCAACGATATACTCACATTTTGCCTCGTCTAGCGGGTAGCGAGAATAAACGTGCATGCCATACAAATTGGATTGTGGACATTTAACGCTGTAGGGCAGTATATCTAACAACGAGTCTAATTGTTGCTCCCATAGCTCATCACTTTCTAACGTGACTAAAAGATCAGGTTGATGTGTCCGGACTTGCTCCAATAGTAGATTAAATTGTCGATTGGTTTGCAGGACATTGGCGGTGATCAAACTGATTGTGTCAGCATCGGTTGTCGCTTTTTTTACTTCGACTGGCCAAAGCGGGGTGTAGGGTAAAATCCACCACAGTTGAAAACTTAAACATCCTAATAGAACAATGACAGCAAGCGCGGCTACGCTTTGAAGATTAAGGTAGGAAATGGATAGCAGTAGCGTAAATGCAGTAATAACAGTGAGCTGAAGCCGTGGGAACTCCATTGCTCTAACACTCCAGTGCGGATGCTTAGCAAGTGGTAATAACGTAGCAAGTAGGATAAAACCACACAGCGCGACGATAACCCAAGTCATGAAATTCCTCAGCAATAGATGAATTTAAGAAGTATATTTCATGTTAGCTGAAATCGCTGTGAATAGTATCGGGTTTAGACGGTTGCCTAAACCCGATACTCGTTCAGGGATAACTAGTCGAGATTAGTTTTGGTACGGAGTGTTTTCCGCAAAATATTCATGGCTGTCAGCATTTTGAATTGCTTGACTTGGGTTTGAGTTTGCTAAGTTTTTCGCACCAGATTGGCCATAAACGATGTCATCTGTACCAGCAACGGCATTAAAGTGACTTAGCTCATGAACAATCGTACCCGCACGTGAATCTGTACCTAGCTCATTTGCGCTCCAAAATGCGCGACATAGATAGACTTTGTATGGTTGATTTGGGTATACATAAGCAAAGTATGATTTGTTACAACTACAGTCAAAAGTGAGATCTTGGTTGTCGATTGCATCATTGATGGCATTGAAGTTAGATTTCACGGTTGCATAACGGCTACTTGTCGCTGCGCCAAACCAAGTTTGATAACGCGTAGATGGGTTGCTTGCTGAGTGGCTATTTAGGTAAGCAACGGAGTCATTAGTGATCTGATCTGCAGCATTTAGTGCTGACAAAATACTGGTTTTTTCACTGTTACTACAACGACCTGTAAAACAAGTGCCATCAGTACAATCAGCCGCGCCTGCAGCTGGTTTTGCATTGACTTGAACATTGCCCTTCGTCATCGCAACGCCTTCAAGCCATAGATTGACCGAATTTGAGCTGAGTTCTGCTACATCGGCACGCATCATCGATTGCTGACCCATCGTTCTTGTAGTCATGCTTGGGATTTCTTTTTTACCGAAAAGATCAAATGATTCAACATCATAACTAATTTCGTAGTTACCTGGCTGGCTAAGATCATAAAGGCCTGAAAGCTCAAATGATTTAGTAAGCGTTTCGCCAGACTTTAACTTGATAAAGTCAGCTTCAGTAGGTGCTGGGCGTTTGTAGTGAGGACCAAAGAAATTAACTTCTTTACCATCACGCGTAATTTTGAAAATATGCTCTTCTTCAAGGTCTGTATACCAGCTTAAGATTTTCTGATTGCCTTTACCCTGATTGGTGATGTTTAGCGTCGCAATAACATCGCCATTGCTTTTTGTGTCGACATCAACACTTACCGCTAGGTCTTTATTCATTGCTTGAGCATTCAGTGATGCGGTTACGGCTGCTGCGAGTAACCCTGTAGATAGTGTGCGTGATAGTAGCTTCATTATTTCTTCCTGTTGAGGTTGCTACAGTCTCTCGGCTGGCAGGTACAAAACCAGTGGTGAGGACTGAGTTTACTTGTTGTCATTTCGTTATTTTTAAAGGTGAATTCACTCTTCACTTTTAATTAACAATAATATATTCAATGTTTCAAGCAGAATTTTTACAACAGAGCTAAAAAATTCACATTAAAAAATTACCAATAATTTCAAATAACTGTAATGTTATTGAAAAGTATGGATAAATTTAATACAAAACAGGGGTGAGGATAGTTGTGAATTTATTGTTTCATTCACATTGGTTTACATTGGAGTGTTTGAAATGTTATTCCAACCGGAACTGGAGTGGCACTGATGTTATCTAGCTAGCCATTATCAGTGCCAAACTGGGTATTAGATTTCGGTAATGATATCGTCGATAGCAAGGCGAGATTTAGGTAATTTAGCATTAAAATCACCTTCGTCTCGATAGCCCAATGCGACAATAGCAAGAGCATCAAAGCCTTGCTCAGTTAACCCAAGCTCATTGCTGAGAATTTCGGCGTCAAAACCCTCAATGGGCACAGAGTCTATACCGAGTAGTGCGGTGCTTAGCAAAAATTGCCCAAGATTTAAGTAAACTTGTTTGCCAGTCCATGCTTTGATTGCTTCATCGCTGGTTTGATTTAAGCCGACAAAATAGCGACGGCCATTATTCATTTGTGCTTCTACCTCAGAGCCTTTTTCAAATCGGCCATCAGCACTTTCTTTGGCAAGCACTTTATCTAAATGTGCATCATCTATATTTTGTTTTGCAGCAAATACAACAACATGCGATGCATTTAGTACTTTTGCTTCATTAAATTTGTAATTCTCTTGCGTGCTTTTTGCCACTTGAGTTTTTCCAGCCTCAGTACTTGCGATGACAAAATGCCATGGCTGAACGTTGGTACTAGACGGGCTTAGTCTTAGCGCCTGCTTGAGTAGGTCAATATCTGAATCACTAATTTTTTTATTAGGATCAAAGGCTTTTGTGGAATAACGATTGTTAATTGCATCGCGTAATGTGTACATATCAGACTCCTAAAATTGCTTTAAAGACATAATATGGATTTACATAATCAATAAAAAGATGATAATGAGTTAAATAGTTTCAAAAATTTTTTGAAAATGAATACACAAGATTTAATCGTCGTAATGAAAACGGCTCAGCTTGGCAATATTAGTGCGGCGGCTGCGCAGTTAGATATGCAGGTTGCCACAGCGAGCGCCGCGATAAAGCGAGTGGAAAAGCACCTTGGCTTTCAACTTTTTGTGCGTTCTACGCGTAGCTTAAGGCTATCAAAGCAAGGTGAAACTTATTTGCCAATTTGCGAGCAAGCACTTACGCTTTTGGAGAATGGCAAAAAGCAGGTGCTCGACAACGACAACGAAATTGACGGTGAGCTAAGGTTAACCGCACCGTCAGATTTTGGCCGTAATATCCTCCTTCCTTGGCTAGACGAATTACTGGATGAATACCCTAAACTTGCCCTGAAGCTTATTCTTAATGATCACAATCTCGACTTTTATCGTGACGGTGTTGATATCGCGCTGCGCTATGGTGCGCCTGAAGACAGTAGCTTCTACGGCTTTAAAATTTGTGATGTGCCATTGCTGCTTTGTGCCTCTACGGAATACCTCGAAAAACAAGGCATACCAAAGGATCATGAGGAATTAAGTGAGCATCAAGGACTGTTCTTTTTGATCAGAGGCAGTAAGTTTGATACGTGGAAACTAACGAAAAATGAACAAACTTACAAAGTGGTGCTTAAAGGGCGTAGAACCAGTAATGATGCGGATGTGGTAAAGCGCTGGTGTGCGCAAGGAGCGGGTATTTCATTGCGCTCCGCGATAGACGTAGCGGACCAACTAGAGCAAGGCATGGTGCAAAGTATATTAAATGACTACCGCGTTGAATGTAAGCCGCTGTGGTTGATCTGCCCGTCAAAGCAAATCATCAACCCAAGCGTGAGAGTGCTGCGCGATAAACTAAGAGTGTACTGCCAAGCGCTTGTTGAAAAGGCCGAGCGGTATAAATAAGGCACTAAGGTTTGACTGAAGCTGTATTCTTAGGCTTGTCGGGTAAGTGGGTTGGATAACCAAATAACGCCAACCATTTGCTCTTTAAGGTGTTTGCTTGTGAAAAGCGGTGGAACATATGACGCCACTGAGCAAAGTTAACATCTAAAAGGGTCTGCTTTGGTGCCGCACCTCTTATTCCATAGCAAATTGTTATGTCTTCCCGCTCCTCCACAAAAGTGCCAAAAAGCTTATCCCAAATGATGAGCACTCCGGCAAAGTTTTTATCTATATAGTCAGGATTACTGGCGTGATGGACTCTGTGGTGGGAAGGTGTATTAAAGATCCGTT
The DNA here is from genome assembly GCF_001709235.1 of Pseudoalteromonas sp. BMB. NCBI lineage: Bacteria > Pseudomonadati > Pseudomonadota > Gammaproteobacteria > Alteromonadales > Pseudoalteromonadaceae > Pseudoalteromonas > Pseudoalteromonas sp. BMB. The sequence continues at coordinate 43,447 of NZ_MBQA01000046.1, read as the reverse complement.
CTACTACTCCTAACCTATTAACCGTTTGTGTATGGACAAAAAACTGAAAAGCCAAGTTGATTGCGACGATGGCAAATACCAAGGTCGGGGTAAATCCAAGCAGTATCATAGGCAGCCAGAACAGCCACATACCGACAATAGGGTAAAGCAAGCTTTGGCGAAATGCAGTGGTAAAATTCATGTTGTTCGAACTGTGATGGACCACGTGTGCACTCCAAAGCCAGTGAATACAATGTGATGCGCGGTGAAACCAGTAATACAAAAAATCTTGCAAAATAAACCCAAAAAGCAAAGAGAAGAGATTTAATTCGATTGTGAATAAGGCAAATTGATGAAGCCAGTAAAAGAGCGGCATCAGCACAAGCAAAGCCAGCGCGTCGCTGCCTTGATGGAGCAAGGCGAGTAGGGCATTGAGTATGGAGTCTCGCCAATCATAGTATTCGTGGTGCTTGATATACTCCCAAGCAACACAAAGTAAAAAGATGGGACTGAGTGCCAGTAAAATTAGCGATACATCAACCATATACAGCTCCTTCTTTAGCCAAAGCTTTGGTACTTTATATGCACTAGCGTAACGGGTTAGCCATTGACAATCCTGCCAAACTGCGCCAACAATTTGTCCAAATACGACAAAAGGAACTGCAATGCACTCCACTTCGTTTGTATATTTTTATAGTGCATGGGTATATCTCCATGACCATTTTACCGATGACAAGAGACTGCAAGGCGAGTTTGCTGAGCTGGTAGCGTCACGGCCTGAACGTGTAGCACTCTTTGAGTACGAGCGGTTGCTTGAAGTAGGGCAGGAGCTGAGCGGCGATCCCTTAATTGGTTTTGAACTGGGTAAAGCCATTCGGTTGCATGACTATGGAGCGCTTGGTTACTTGGTCGAAACCAGTAAAGACTTGCAGCAGGCTATAACCTCATTATTGCATTACGACGCAATTGTCGCCGATATTGGCCTCGCCGTATTCACAAGTGATAGTGACAATGCCAAGTTAACTTGGCAACCAAAAACCCCGCTGGGTAAGCAAGCCATTTTGCGTAATATGACCGCTTGGGTGAGCGCTGCAAGGCAGCTTTTGCGTTCAACTTTATCGCCTAACCAACTCCAGCTTAGCTTTAGCGTGTGTGGCCTAGAATTACAGCGTTTGCAAAGTTGGTTTGGCTGCCCCGTATCACAAAACTGCCCTGAAAATGCACTGTCGTTTCCGTTAGATTTTCTTACCATGCCAGTCGCTACCGTCGATAGCCTAATGCACGAACATATTGAGCAAGCGGTTGCCAAAAGCGTATCAGCGCTTTGTGATAATCATGATTTAAAAACGCGTGTTGCCAATTTACTTGCGGCAAAGCACTCACTGACTGGAGTCAACCAAGCAAGTATGGCTAAGGCATTAAACATGAGTGTGCGTTCGATGCAGCGTAAGCTAAAAGCACAACACACCAGCTTTAGAACCTTACTCGACCAAGAGCGAAAGCATAGATTTGAACAACTCATCGACAACACCAGATTGCTCGATATTGTAGACGCACTCGGTTTTACAGAGCAAAGTGCGCTGAATAAGGTTTGTATAAAATGGTATGGGAAGTCACCGTCAAAGCTAAAGTGAAGAACCGAAGGTAGGTAAGTTTTGGTTTGTTAGTTAAATTCCCAGCATCGGTGCAAATATGTAGTGGGTTTCATCGATTCCCTATCGTGATAAACGTAGTGAATGGTGCTACCTGTTCATATTCAATTCGTTTAATTTGGAAATCGGCAAAGCATAAAGTCAGTTATTGACGCGAAAGTCTTTTTGTTAGGTTACTGATTTTCGGCGATGCGCCACAACACGCCACTTGGGTCAGTAATACAAAATTCGAGCATTCCCCATGGCTGGTCGACAAGTTCAGTTATCTTTACGCCAAACGTTTTGTCCAGCTCGAGTTTTAAAACATGTTCATACCAGCTTTGGGCATCTTCGACTAAAAGGTGCATCATAAAGTTGTTGCTGTGCAATGGCTCATAGAAATCTTGGAGCAAAAAAGAACAAGAGCCAGATTTAAAATATGCGATATCTCCAGATTCAAAAGCCATTTCAAAGCCAATTAGCTGATAAAAGCATTTAGAGCATTCAAAGTCTTTAGCTGGAACAAAAGACTTTATTTCCACGGTATTCAGGTTTGCCATATTTATGTCCATATTGTGGGTACTGTTGGTAGCCTAACATTTTAATATTTATGAGACACGCAGCTTGTGTTAACAATCGCTTGTTGGAGTACAGATAGTGATGTGTGTAACTTGTTTCTGTACTTTCTTTTGTATTTACGGCGCGTTTTCGCGCGATAACCCGGTTTTGGTGTAGAGATACGCTTGAGCGCTAAAAATTGGCCTTTCGATAAACATTTTTGTACCCAGTGAATTAAGTATTTTTATACTTTTTTCACCTAAGTTTGTTCAGCGTTGATGCAAATCGTAGTGGGTGCCATCGATTCCTTGTTAATAGCCATTTGTTAGTCGTTGGAAGCCAACAAATGCAGTGCGTCAGTAAATAAAAAGGCGTGATTATTGCATATAGATTTAGGTCGAAACGAAAGGAGTTCTCTTATGAATATATCAAATACCCAAGCTATTTATGGTAACTACAACGCTGTCGAAGTCGTAAAAAAACAAGATTTAGCCAATCAAAAATCACTTTCTTTAGATTCTGAAAATAAGGAATCGAATACCAATGGCCTTGATATGCGGAACGTATCTCAAGAAGACATAAGAACGTTAGCTAAAGTCACTGGAGATGATCGCGTATGGCAGTACATCCCTTTTGAAGAATTTGAGCTTAAAGGTGATACTCTTGTAGGTGTAGAAAATAAAGACTATTTGGGCGCTTTAGAACGTAGAATTGAGTATAACCGCAGTATAGGCCAACCAACCAAAGATTATGAAGAAACCTTAGCAGCCCTCAAAAGTTATCAAGGTTATATTTTACCTAAGAAAATCAGTGTAACCGCTTAAACGCAAAGAGTATAAATCGCTGACACCCACCTCAACTAAAGCGCTCATTGCTCGTGGCATTCCTAAGCATGCCTACCGCTTGCTATTTCATCCTTGATATCTGTTTGTAAACACGAGAAATCTTAATCGTTTCAATCGAATCTGATTGTACGTGCTTTTATGGTTTTTAACTGTTTGAAAATAAAGTCTTTTATCCCAACTATCGACAGCAAGAAAGATTTATCTTGATAATCAAAATTACTCAATTGCTAAGTGCTATATTTAAGATTACAACTACTCCACTTTTATGTGGGCCCTTGAATTTGCCCACTAACCCTATGTTAAATCGTGGGGTGCCTAAACCATCATGTACTGATGTGCTAACGCATCGCCACCTAAGGATATTTAGATGCTATCTACTCTATTCGTTGTTGATCAAAATGCAGATGTACTGCCTTTGGCAAATAACGTAGTGACGTTTGAAACGTATTTGCAAGAGTACCCAAAGCTCGGTGAATCAAAACTTCGAGTGATTAATTTATGTGACTGTGACCGTTATTTGAGCCAAGGTTATTACTGCTCTTTACTTGCTGAAGCGCGTAATCACCAAGTGCTTCCGAGTCTAAAGGTTATTAATGGTTTACGTGATGGCGATAATGCGTTGTTTTTATCGCAAGCTTGGTTTGATAAGCGTGGGATCGCAATTACCGATGACGCTGAGCTGATCATTTGTATGGGCGAAACCCAACAGCCTGAGTTTAGTAAGTTGGCGGCGTATTTATTTCAGCAATTTCCAGCGCCTTTACTAAAAGTGACATTACAGCAGCAAGACAAAGGCGTGCGTGTGCAGGTGCAGCGACGCGACTTTTCGACTCTGCAGGTGGCGCAGCTTGAGTTTTGTACTCAAGTATTAGGTCATGTGCATGCCACTCAGTGGAACAAACGTAAGAGTCACAAAAAGTATCGCTGGGATATCGCGATGCTGGTGGACCACGATGAAAAGTTGCCGCCAAGTAACAAAGGGGCGATCAGCCGCTTTGTAAAAGCGGGTGAAAAGCTTGGCATTAAAGTACATCCATTAGAAGCGGCTGAGTTATACAACTTAGGCCAATACGATGGGCTATTTATTCGTGAAACCACAGCGATTGATCACCATACTTATCGCCTTGCGCAAGAAGCAGAGCAAAAAGATTTAGTGGTAATTGATGACCCAAGCTCGATCCTACGCTGTTGTAATAAGGTGTTTTTACATGATGCCTTTAATTACAAGAAGGTGCCAAGTTTAGAAACGCGATTTGTGAGTCAGTGTAATGAACAAGTAATCGATAAACTGATTGCTGAGTTATCGTTACCTATGGTGCTTAAAATGCCTGAGAGTTCGTTCTCAAAAGGCGTTTTTAAAGTAAAAACCAAAGAAGAGCTTGGCGAGCGTTTACAAGAGCTGATGAGCGTCTCTGCGATTGTGTTGGCGCAAGCTTACTTATACACAGATTACGACTGGCGTATTGGGGTATTAAATGGCCGTGCAATTTACGCATGCCGTTACCATATGGCACGTAACCATTGGCAAATCTATAACCATGAATCAAAACGTAATTTCTCGGGTGGGTTTGACACGCTACCAACGTTTGAAGTGCCAAAGGCGGTGTTACGTGCAGCGTTAAAAGCGGCGGCAGTCGTGGGTAATGGTTTGTATGGTATTGATATTAAAGAGCACAACGGCAAAGCCTACGTGCTTGAAGTAAACGACAACCCAAATATTGACCAAGGGGTTGAAGACAAATATCTCGGTGACGAGCTGTACATGCAAGTAATGTCTGAATTTTCAAGACGTCTTGAAGCGAGAGGTAAAAAGTAATGTTGCAAGCCGCGTTGGTGCTTGAAAAGGCGACACAACAAGATTTGAACTCACTGAATGCGCTGGAACAAAGCTGCTTTAGCGCAGATAGACTGAGTCGTCGCCAACTCAAGCATTACATCAGTTTTGAACATAGCCTGCTGCTCACTGCAAAGTTGGCCGGGGAACTTGTGGGCTATGGGTTGCTTTGGTTGCACCAAGGAACGCGGCTAGCAAGGCTTTATTCATTGGCGGTATCGCCTCATCATCAAGGTAAAGGGATAGCACGCCAACTGATGTCTGAGCTTGAAGTCAGAGCGGGTGAAATGGGCTGGTTATATATGCGCTTAGAAGTGGCTAAACGCAATGACACGGCCATCGGTTTATATAAACGCATGGGTTATCGTGTATTTGGCGAGTATCAAAACTATTACGCGGATCATGATGACGCGCTAAGAATGCAAAAATGCGTGCGTAAGCTGTCGCAAAAGGCGGTGTTGCATCAGGCTCCTTGGTATCAGCAAACGACAGACTTTACCTGCGGACCGGCGTCACTGATGATGGCAATGGCAAGCATAGATCCAGGCTGTATGGGCGATCAGGCCTTAGAGCTTGAGATATGGCGTGAAGCGACCACCATCTTTATGACCGCAGGTCACGGCGGCTGTCACCCATTTGGATTGGCATTGGCTGCGGAGCGCCGTGGTTTTGCAGCAGAGGTGATGGTGAATACGGCGGGCCCGCTATTTTTAGATGGCGTGAGAAGCGCGCAAAAAAAACAGGTGATGACCTTAGTTCATGAGCAATTCCGTCAAGAGTGTGAATATCGTGATATTGCTATTCATCAAGCTGATGTAAAGCTTGAACAGGTTGAACAATGGTTGTTACAGGGCAGTGCGGTATTGGCTTTGATCAGCACTTATCGGCTAAACGGTAAAAAAGCGCCGCATTGGGTGCTTATTACGGGGTTGGATGAGTTGTGTTTATATCTTAATGACCCTGATGTTGAGGATGACCAAAACCCTATCGACTGCCAGCAAGTACCCATCGCAAGGTCGGATTTTGAAAAAATGATGACGTTTGGCGCAAGCAAATTAAGTGCACTGGTGGTGTTGCACGAGTCATTTTAACTAACGTTTTCGGTTATAAGTCAAAGGGCCTGTATTCGGCCCTTTGTTTTTAGCGCTACATGGCGTTTATAGCGTTTTCAAAAACTCAACGATTTGCCATTTTTCATTGTCACTCAAGGTAGTGCCGTAAACGTGACCGCTGTTATCATTGCCCGGCATCACCTCACCGCTGGCTTTGTTCACTTTGAACTCGTTCATACCTTGATGAGTAATATATCCAACATTGATAGGGTCGAATTCACGACTGCCAACCCAGAAGGTATCTGGGCGCGACTCTGGTGATTGTAATAGTGACCATAGGTTTGGCACAGAACCATTATGTAAATAAGGCGCGGTTGCCCAAATTCCATTTAACGGCCTTGCTTTGTAGACACCCGCGTCGTAAAAACCATCCACACAATCTTCGTTAGTATTGGGGGTTAACTGTTGTCTATTTGCCAAATAGACTTTGAGGCGCTCTTCAATGGATTTTTTCACGGTGGTTTTCTTACCATCTGGCCCGGTGCGTTCTGCTATTAAGCCCGCTTCGATTGCTTTGATGGGATCTTTTAGCACTAGACCCACCACGCCATTTACTGGGATATCGATAGCGCTATCCACGGCTTGGAATTTGTCTCCCGCGATAATATCGGTTTTTGTGCCTTCCAAGAACAGTGTTTTTGCCATATGGCAGCTTGCGTTATTAGACATAGTGGGATCGGTGCCTATCTCTTTTACCGGTACTTTTACTGCTTCGTAATCCTTGAGTAGATTTTTTTGGTCAATTAATTGATGGCAGTTGGCGCAATTTGCTTGGAATAGCATTTTTCCTTGTGCCGCCTTATTGGTGTCAATCCCTGGAAGGTATTGCTCAGGCCAAGCTGGTGGCAGAAGTGTTTTTACCCACGCTTCTAGTTGCCCTAACGCATGCATGTCTACCGTTGAGCTATATCGAGCATGTTTCCCCCAAACGCGCTGCCAAACCGGCGCCTCTTCAATGGATAACGAACCAAACACACCGACAACTTCACCAATGTTGCGTACTAATGGGCCGACCACAGGAATATTGGGGGCAGAAGCATTCCACTGCACAACATTTGACTGGTGCGTCCCCCATAAAAATGGATAGGAGACGGGGGCGGTGGGCGCATTTTTATTGTTAAGGTCGTCAAGCGCAAATGCCGTGCCGGCGTTTTGTATATTGCCAAACGCATCAAGTCGAGCATAGCTGGTAAAATCGTCTGGATAGTCTTCGGGCAAGTCATTAACGGTTTGTCGCTCGGCGGTTGCAAGCGCCACATGCTTGAGATCGTCTCGTAGATCATCAATCAATTCTTGCGATGCCCCTTCTTTTAATACGCGCATCGCGAAACGGCTAAACTTTTGATTATCGTTAAGGGTCGCTTCTAACGCAGCATTTAGGCGGCTAAAGAAGAGTACAAAGTTGGCGAGGGTGGGCGCACCTTCTACCAAGATTTTTGTGCCGTTATAGTCAATTTGGTTCGTGTGACATGCCGCACAGGTCATCCCGACCCAAGCTTGTCCCGTGGTTTGATTGTTATGCACGGCAAAACCGATGGGCAAGCCTGAAGGGTTATTGGCGGCGGTTTTACTGGGCAGGTAGCGCAGCATTTCCATATGTTCGCTATCGCGAAAGAGCTTTTTACTGTTGGGTTGCTCTAACCAAGTAAACCAAGTATAGGGAATGATTTGTGACCCTTGGCCTGTAAACCAAAAGTCTTGCCGAAGTTTATCTGACCACCCTTGATTGAGCCAAACTCGCTCAGGCACTTGGCCAGATTCTGCAACTGGGTCGAGCGTTTCTTTGGGCACCGAAGGTTTTTTACTTGGTGAGCTACAACTTGCGAGAAACAGTGTGCAAGCCACTGCCGCACTTACATATTTTATTACTAGTCTGTTGTTCATGTTGAACTGTCCATGACGGTGGAAGTATCAACTACCTTAGTACAAACTTATTAACAATCAAGTTACACGACATTACACGTGCCGCTAATTCACAAGATGAGAAAGTCTCATCTTTCCAAATATGAAATATTTATGTAAATTTGTTTGTTTACACTAAATTTACTTTATTCATTTGGGAGCGGTTGTGCGTCGAAGTAGTTTTGCCATTTTTCATGTTATGGCGGTAATAGTTATCTTGGTTGGGTTACTGACAGGCCCTCGCTTGGGTATTATCAATCATGATTTTCTGGCGTTTCTTTCGCCTTTGCTTCCACAAGGCGCGTTGCTGTCAGTGCACGTGTTATTTGGTTGCTTACTCACCTTGATTGCGATTGTTTTTACTGTGGCAACCATTCGCGCACCGTTTCGTGGCGTACCAAGCAAGTTTGATAAAGCCGTTAACTATTTTGGGTATCTGGTTATCGTGCTGAGCATAGTCACAGGATGGTTACTTTGGCTCAATCCAGAGAGTCTCAGTCTAGTCATTCATGGGTTATCAGCGGCAGCCATTTTTTTGTATTTGGTGTTGCATGGCATAAAGCACACCGTGTTTAAGGGCAAGCAAGTACTGAGCGTATTAGTGCCCAGAAACGCGCTTATTTTGCTCAGTTGCAGCATTGCTCTAGTGTATTTTTGCGGCCTTGGCATAAAGCTTATTGTTGCAGAGCAGCATTTACGGTTAGAAGTTGCACCGCTATCAAGGCAAAGCCACCTTGAAATAGACGGTAAAGGAGATGAGCCACAATGGTTGCGTGCTAAGCCTATTAAGTTAACTACATTTGGTGGTGCAAACTTCTTGGATGGGAGTAGTGAGGTCGAAATAAAAGCGTTGAGCAACCATGATGAAACCTTCTTTCTGATCCGCTGGCAAGATCCGACCGAAAGCCTAGAGCATCTGCCGCTGGAAAAAACCTCGGACGGTTGGCAAGTACAAGAAAATGGCTTTTATCGCTTTGACGAGCGCACTTATTACGAAGATAAATTTGCCATCATGCTATCGACTACCTGTGAACTAGGTGGCGATGGCACCGTTCAATACGGCGATGCGCCGCTTGCGGGCAAGCCCCGTAACTGGCATGGCAAGGGCTATCATGCAAGTACGGACGGCCGCACGCGAGATTTATGGCACTGGAAAGCGCTGAGAACCAATGACATGTACTTGGCCGATGATAATTTTTTTGGGCCGCCTCAAAGCGTTGCACTTGGGCAAAGACGCTACACCGCAGGGTATCAACCTGATGGCAAAGAAAGCGGTGCTTATGTGATGAACTGGCGCTGGTACTCACCGACTGAGGTTACGCCAAAGCGAATGCCAATCCCATCGCCAGATATCACTGAGCGCAAAGTCCTTGATTGGTTTGCCAGCGAAACCTACAACCCACAACAAGACATGGCGAAAATTGGCGAACAGTTACCGTCCGTGTTGTACCGTTCAAATCGTTTTGAGGGAGATAGAGCCGATGTTAGGGCTAGGGGAGAGTGGCACGATGGTTATTGGACGCTAGAGCTGGTACGTAAACACCAAACGCATTCTCCCCTTGATGTTGAACTGCGTTCTGGTGTTTGCATGTGGGTCTCCGCATTCGATCACGCACAAATCGCGCATACTCGTCATCACAGAGCGATTCAATTGAGGTATATGTTATGACCGTTGCCTCACGTTTAATACTTAGTTTAGCGATTGCCGCTGTGGCGATTAGCTACTTGTTATTCAGCGCCCCTGAGCGAGAAATTCCAACTCATGCACGCTTTATTAAAGTCACCAATGACATGCAGTTTTTGTCTGTATGGCAGGGCCCTTGGCATTGTGTCTATGATAAAAAGCTTAATCTGCTTTGGGAAGTAAAACGAGATGATGAGTCTATTCACGATGGCTATTGGAGTTACTCTTGGTATGACGGTCAATTTGGTCATGCTGATCAAGGTGATTGTTATTTCGAAGCATCCCACTGCGATAGCCAAGATCTGATCCGTAAAACCAATCAAGCTTCTTTATGTGGTAGTGCCGAGTGGCGCTTACCTACACCTGATGAGCTGCGCTCTTTAATTCAAACACCAAATAGTCCTGGAAAGCCCCATATCGCAAGTGATTTTTTCCCACACATTAAAAATGGTGACTATTGGAGTGGTGAGGTTGGCGTGCCGTTACCCAAGTCGTTTAAGCGTGAAAAGTTAGGAGCAACGGCCGTGAATTTTCAATTGGCAGAGACGCTTTCGCTCCCTTATGCAAACGCCGCATTTGTCATGTTGGTGGCTACGCCGTCAACACCACTCTCATTGGCTCAAAGTCGTGTTGAGCCTGTTACTCTAAACTAGGATCCAAGGAAATGAAATATACTCAAATGGCAACTTTTGTGGTTGCAGCTGGTCTATCTTGTAGCAGTTTTGCTGCGAGTGACTACCATCGTCTTGTGTGGGACACCAGTCCAAGCACCTCAGCAACAATAGGATTTACACCCACGTCAGGCACTAATCATATTGTTAAATATGGCAGCACAACGGATGAGCAGAGCTGGCAAAGTGCAGCGGTCAGCGCAACGCATACCTTTGACGGGGGCCTCTCAAGTTCATTTGTGAAATTAACCGGCTTAGCCCCAGATAGTGCGGTTTATTATCGTGTTTGTGATTCACAAGGTTGCGGTCAGCGTCTGTGGTTCAGAACTGCGCCGCAAACGGCATCAGGGATCACTGCTGTAGCTGGTGGTGATACGCGCACGGGTTGGACAACACGCCGTAAAGGCAATGAGTTGATCGCTAAAATTCGACCGCTATTTATTATGCATGGTGGCGATTACACCAATGCAAACTCCGTTTCTGAAATGCGTGAATACTTAAAAGATTGGCAATTAACCTTTTCGGATGATTTGATTGATGGCCTTGCATACAAGCGAATTTATCCATTCGTAGCAACACATGGCAATCACGAAGATGATAACTACAAAACGCTATGCCAAGTATTTGGCGTAGATTATGACCAAGATGGTGCGTGTACAGCAAAAGATACCTATGGTGCTTTTAACGTGGCGGGGCTTTTAAGGGTTTATACCTTAAATAGCCAATTTAAAAATAGTGGCTGGTCGAGCTATGCCACAGCGATGAACAATTGGCTGAAAAGCGACTTACAGTCTCAGGGCAACAGCGCAACGTGGCGTATCGCTCAATATCACAAACCGATGTATCCTCACTATTCAGGTAAGTCAGACAACACCATATTACACACTTGGTGGGCACAAGACTTCTATAATAATGCGATGAACTTAGTAGTAGAGTCCGATACTCATATCAATAAACTGACTTACGCACTAACGCCTACCAGCAATGGCTTTACTGCAACGACCCAAGGCGGCACCGTTTATGTGGGTGAGGGAAGCTGGGGTGCACCGGCAAGAAGCGCCAATGATCCAAAAAGCTGGACTATCGACCTTGCGAGTATTCAACAGTTTAAAGTGTTGAGTGTGACAAATGATAAGCTTACTGTTCGAACAGCTGAGTTTTCAAGCAATGCAACTGCCTTATCTAAGGCGCAGCGAGATGCCGATCCGCTCGCATTACCGATGAATATGACATGGTGGTATGCCGCCGAAATTGGTGATGAACTCAATCTGATCAAAGCAAGCAATAATCTATCTGTGATAGAAACTCCGATTGTTGAGCCGCCAGCTGCAATTGAACTTATCAGTGGTCAAACACAAGCGAATGTCACTGGCGCTAAGTCTTCTCAGACACTTTATTACATTGATGTGCCTGCGGGAGCAACGCAGCTAAAAGTTGAAACGGCGGGCGGCAGTGGTGATGTAGATATGTATGTGCGCTTTAATGCGGAGCCAACGACACAAAACTACGATTGTCGACCCTATAAATCAGGTAATAATGAAGTCTGTACGATTACTCCAGTACAAACAGGTCGTTACTATGTCATGCTTGATGGCTATGAGAGTTATTCAGGCGTTGCGCTAACGGCTACGGTTTATACTGACACTCCTCCAGATCAAGGTAATAGCCAGCAATGGTTGGATCAATCTGCCAGTAAAGGTCAGTGGCAGTATTATACTTTTGACGTGGCACAGGGGACACAGAGCTTGCAAGTAAAGGCATCGGGTGGTACTGGAGATGCTGATTTATATCTGCGTTTTGGTCAACAACCAAATAGTAATACCTATGAATGTCGGCCTTATGAAAATGGCAATAATGAAACGTGCACAATCACCAATCCAAATGCGGGAACTTGGCATATTGGACTCTATGGTTACGCCGCTTTTTCAGGGTTGACTCTACAAGCAGAAAGTCAATAATCCTGTAAATGAGAGCTTGGTGGTTATTGGTGTAACGATCAAGCTCATTTTAAAACTGACCGAATATTGAGAGTAGCTTGACCATTCACAATTAATGGAATTGAGACAATAATCGAGGTACAATACCGCTGCATTTTTGGACATGCAATTGTCTTTATGCAACGACCTCTGACGCGCGCAATCGTTGCGGTTCGTAGGGAAGAATAAATTTACCACGTGTTTGGCTATGTGCCGTGGTGATAACAAGGAATCAATTATGAATACAAAACTTCTCGTTGGCTTAGGTGCAGTGGCTATTGCCGTTGGTGCTTATGTAACCACTCAATCATCTTCTTCAAGCATTGCGATGGAGCAACTGGAATACGTTCCGGCTGATACCGCTGTATTTTGGGGGCAATTAACGCCTTTTGAGCAGCAAAAATATTTATCTTTTATGCCTGAAGCGCTTAGAAAAGTACAAAACCTTGAAGAAGCAACTGGGCTGCTTAGAAAAGAAAATGACAAACATCTGAATTTTCTGGCGACGTTATTAGAGCAGTACAATCTAGCGATGACATCCCCTGAGCAAATGAAAGCTATCTTAGGTATGGGTGAGACAGTTAGAAGTGTATTCTACACCGTTGGTTTGTTACCGACGCTGCGTTATGAGCTTGCAGATCCTGAAGCTTTTCAGCGCACAATAAAAATGGCTGCAAAAGATGCCGAAATCACATACCAAGAAGATACGCTTGATGGCGTCGCATTAACGCGTTATCAGCTTGAGTTCGCGCCAGAAGCTAAAATTGAGCTTATCACATCCGTGCAGGGTCAATGGGTAACGACGACATTTAACACCCCTATTAATACTGAAGCGGATTTAAAAGTTGCTTTGGGTATTGCCAAACCAGCCCAGTCACTGGCGCAATCTGGCAAACTTGAGCAATACAATACGCAGTTTGGTTTTGATGGTTCGTCAATTGCGTTTCTGAACCATGTGGCTATCGTCGATGGTATTACTGCAAATAAGCAGTCTGATTTGACTCGTATGTTAAATAACCTATTGCAGCTAGGTGGTGGTACTGAGAAATTAGCAGCGGTACGTGCTCCTGAGTGTCAGGCGGACTACAGTGAAATCGCCAACCTGTGGCCTGCAACGGTATTGGGTACCAAGAATATCAAATTTACAAATTCCGCAATCGACTTTGAAGTTGATACTGTTGTGGTGGGTAAAGATGCTGAACTGATGAAAGCGCTTGGGTCGATCCGTGGCTTTATTCCTGCGCACGTCACCAACGGTGAAGAGAAAGTACTAGGGTTTGGCTATGGTGTTGATGTTGCAAAAGTTGCGCCGCTTGTAAACACTCTTTGGGGCCGCTTTACTAAAGCTGAATTCAAGTGTTCAGAACTCGTTGCGCTACAGCAGCAAGCGAAACAAAACAGTCCAATGGCTATTGCGATGATGACAGGCATGGCGAACTCGGTTAAAGGCGTGAGTGCGTCCGTTTTTGATCTTGTTATGGAGCTAAACGACCAAGGCACGCCGGAACCTAAAACGTTTGATGCGCTAGTCACATTGTCTGCCGAAGATCCTTTAGTACTTGTTAATACGGTGAAAGGGCTTGCACCTATGCTGGGTCAAATTCAAATCCCAGAAGATGGTACTCCGGTTTCAATTAACCAGTACATTCCATCTCCACAGCCATTGGGTATGGATATCAAGCTGGCGGTTAAAGGCGATCACTTGGTATTGTTTACGGGTGAAAAGGCGACAATTATTGCTGAGAAAATGGCAAGCCAAGCGCTAGAAACTAATGGCATGACGCATTTCAGTATGGATATGCAAGCGTTTTTAGCGCCAATGTTAGAAGCGGCAAAAGCGACTGGTCAACCAATGCCTGAAGGTATTGATGCACTTTTACAGCAAAATATGGTGTTTGAGTTTAGTATGGATGTTGCAGATCATGGCCTTGTATTTGGCACTGATATGAAGCTGAAAAAACTATAACGAACAAAAACCAAATGATGTTGAAAATGCCGACGTAAAGTCGGCATTTTTGTTTATACTGGCTGTAATTTTTGAGAAGGAGGTTTTATGAAATTACAAAATAGGTTGCTGCTGATGTTGGCATTGCTTAGCACTATATCTTATGCAAGTGATACCCAGTTTGGTGGTGGTGCAGACATGAGTAAGCTCGTTGCGGGCAAAGACGTATTGAAAAATACTGAGCAGTTTGTGGGGAGTCAGATCACGCTGTCGGGTGAGGTGGTCAAGGTGTGTAAAAAACGCGGTTGTTGGATGACACTGAAAGTAGATAACGGCGAGGAAATAAACGTAAAGGTACGGGATGGCGATATGGTTTTTCCAATGTCCGCCATTGGGAAGCAAGCCTATGCGACTGGAGTACTCGAGCAGTTCAAGTTAGACATTGAGAAAACGAAGCGTTATTTGGCTCATAGAGCACATGAAAACGGTGAAGTGTTTGATGCAAGCAAAGTCACTGAGGGAATGAATCTAGTTAGGCTCAAACCGGAGGCAGTTACGATTTTAGAAGCGCAATAAAAGCTATTTCACAAGCACGGCGTACTCGAAGTTTGTGCGCTGTGAATTTGGACTGATCACTACTTGGTAAGTGTCAGCGCCAAGCATCACATAATTTACTTTGCCGACTTTAAGTGGCTTAGGTGTACTATCTAAGTCCATGATCCAGACACCCGTTTCCGTATCCGGAGCCAAGTTTATTAAGGTTCTTCCGGCGTTATTTGGAATATATAAAGCGGCATTGCTACTTTTACCCCAAATCGCTTTGAGTTTGTGGTTTTCCGACACCAATGTGTAATCCGCAGGACCAGAAGGGCGCATATCGGTCTGACGTTTGATTTCACACTGTTCACATTGAATTGAGGGAGCTGACAGGTGCGTTTGCAGCTGCCCATCAAAAATGATGCCTTCTGAAGCGATTCTCCACAAAGATTGACCTTCGCCCAGTTGGTGGCATCCCGACATCAGTAAGGCTGAAAATAGCAGGCTGTAATGTTTGTTGAAAATAGGCACCGGATCACCAAAAGAAACTAGTTAAACCGGTACAAATAGTAGCTAATCTTTAGCGCCAATATAAGGCCTTAACGTTAACGAATGTAAAAGGCCGCATCCTAGAAATACTTTGTGTTTAACTACTACAGCCGCTACCGCAACTTGAGCCACTACTACAACTTGAGTTTGAAGAGCTTGAGGAAGAGGTGCTGCTGTCGCCACTGTCCATTGACGTACACCCGATGTGCCCTGCATAGGTTGTAGTGCTGGAATCGCCTTTGGTAATGGGCTCTAGAAAATCGGTTGCCGAGTAGTAATAGCCATTTGGGATATTAAGTAAGGCATCCAGTGCGAATAATATAGGTAAAACAGCTGGTCTTCGCGGGGATATGCGCTCGATGCTACAGCAGGCTCGCCATGTCTTACGTAGACTAAGTTGAGCTTTGTTTTTCCCTTTCATTGCCTCAGATGGACAATGATGTAAGAAACGGTCAAAGGCCTCGTAGCAAAAGGAGTGATACTCTTGGGTGTGTAAAATAAATTCATGCCACAGCGCATCTACAACCCGAGAGGGCATAGCTAAGGATTGATCTTCGAGCAATAAGTTCGCTTGAAAAAACTGCTTAAGACCTAATTCAACTTGTGTCAGTTGCTCATTAGTAAGCTCTGGATAATGGCGGCTGAGTTTGGGTCTTAAATGTGTGAGGTCGTAATCTTGAATAAAACTACGCCTACGTGCAGTCGTTTTTACTTTTTGATATTGTAATACGCCAACAAAGGCTACGAACGCAGCAACAAGTATAAGAAATCCAATCATGTTATTTCCCTATATTTTTGTGTCCTAGACTGACCGAATGTATAGAATGTGTCAATAACGGGAAATATTAGAAGCAAGATTGCTTGCCTCTAATTGATTGTAAGTTTCCTAAATACTCTGTTTGACGTATTCTCCGGGGGCGTCGTAAATCCCCGGTTGTTCATCACTTTGTGCGGCACGAGCTGGGACTTGCTCTGGGTTTATTTGATGTAGCCACTGCGCCCAATGCGACCACCATGACCCGCTTTCATGCTTTGCCGAAGCAAGCCACTGGGCGGGGTTTTCTTGGTTTTGTCCATCAAACCAATAACCATATTTGTTTGCACTTGGCGGGTTGACCACTCCGGCAATATGGCCAGACTCACCAAGCACAAAGGTGAGCGGGCTGCTGAGCTTTTTAGCCCCCTCAAAAGTGCCTTGCCACAGCGCAATATGATCGTCACGGGTAGAGAGAAAGTAGACAGGTTGCTTTACTTTACTGAGGTCAATTTTAGTGCCACGAATACTGACAGATTTATCTTCAATAAGCTGATTATTGAGGTATAAGTCCCGTAAAATAAAGTTGTGACAGGTCGCTGTTAGGTTCGTGCTATCACTATTCCAGTAGAGTAAATCCAAGTCGGCGGGCGCTTTGCCTTTGAGGTAGTTATTGACGAAGTAATTCCAATACAAGCTGTTTTCTCTCAGCATACTAAAAGAAGTACCGAGCAAGTGCCCAGACATCACGCCATTTTGATTATTATACTGTTCTAGCGCATTAATGGTGGGCTCATTGATAAATGCGCCAAGTTCACCAGGCTGCGAGAAATCTAAAATCGTAGTTAGCAAGGTTGCACTTTTTACTCTTTGTTTGATGCGCTTAGCAGCAATATAGGCCATACACGTAGTGAGTAGAGTACCGCCGATACAATAACCCACAGTATGGATTTGCGTTTCGCCTGTTTGCTTTTCAGTTTGCTCTAAAGCACATAACACACCGTCGACGACATAGTCGTCAAACGCAATATTTGCCATGCTTGGATCTGGGTTTTTCCATGACATCATTAACACGGTATACCCTTGTTCAAGTGCCCATTTAACCATAGAGTTATCTGCTCTCAAGTCCAAAATATAGTATTTATTAACAAATGGCGGCACGATAAGCAGGGGAGTCTTGTGTACTTGCTCCGTAGTCGGATGATATTGGATCAATTCAAACAAGTGGTTTTGGAATACCACTCTACCCGGTGTACAAGCTAGGTCTTCTCCAAGTGTATACGCATTTTCATTGGTCATGCTGACTCGGAGCATTTCAGTGCTTTTGGCTAAATCTTTTTTTAAGCGCGCCAGTCCATCGAATAGATTCTGCCCGTTACTTTCTAGCGTCAGCTTGAGTAATTCTGGGTTGGTTGAAACAAAGTTGCTCGGCGATATTGAATTAACGGACTGTCTTGCAAAAAACGCTAATCGCTCTTTAAGTTTTGGGTCGAGACCTGGGGTATTTTCAATGGTGTTTTGTAGTGATTGTCCAAACCAAAGATAGCTTTGTTTAAGGTAGTTAAACCAAGGATTTTCTTGCCAATCAGGGTCTACAAAGCGTTTGTCTCCACGTTCTGGGCTAATAATGTCTTCTTTATCATCGGTAGTTTGTGACATAAAACTGTTTTGAAAAATTGCAAACTGAGTCTGCCACCACGCATTTTGCTGTTTAATAAAGGTTTCCGGTTGCTGATTGAGTGCACTGAGCCAGCTTTGTAAGTCGGCTTGGTTTTGCTCATTTAATGCATTTTGTAATGGATTCTCTTTACCAAAATGTGTCGCTGCGAGCTGCCACAATTCTTGGTTATATTGCCACCACGCAGTTAACCCTTGCTCAATATTTTCTTGAGTGCCCATACAGGTAGATCCTTTGTGTTGTTTGAACGGGTAAGGCGACCTAAGTCGCCCAAAATTGCAGGTTATTGCGCTTTCGCTGTTTTCAGCGTTTCTTTACCAAGAGATTCTAAGCTGTCTTTAAACTCTTGACCTAACTGAGAAAGCTTTTGACCATCTTGGATCATCTGTTGGCTTAGTGCGTTTAACGCGTTCAACTGACTTGCGTTAAAATCCATCATAGATTTTGCATCTTTGATTTCAGTCGCTTGCTTTAGCTGCTCAATGGATGTTTTAGTGATCTGTTCAGCCGAGTGCAGCTGAATTTTAGATAGTGCTTCGATGTTTTTTGCCACGATTTGGTTAAACTGTACCGCTGGTGCAAAGAATTGCTCAGTTTGTTCGTTGAATGTTTTGAATAAATCGCTGTACATGGTCTTTTCCTTGTTATCGATTAAGTTAACACAATGGATGATAGTGAATAGTTGGCACCACCGAACATCAGGTACAGCTCGCTCCCTCAGTGGTACTTAGGTTATTGCATATATAGGCCGCCATTGAGCGACAGGGTTTCGCCAGTAATGTAACCTGCTTCTTTTGATGCTAAGTAAGCAACTGCAGCTGCAACTTCGTCAGGCGTGGCTAAACGCTGCATCGGTACTTGTGCTTTTATGCTATTTAATACGTCTTCACGCATGGCGCTCACCATAGGCGTTTCTGTGTAGCCTGGCGCTACTGCATTGACGGTGACACCGCTTCTCGCACCTTCATAGGCTAGCGCTTTAGTAAAGCCAATCATGCCCGCTTTCGCAGCGGAATAATTTGCCTGCCCAAATTGACCTTTTAGGCCATTAACGCTAGAGATATTAACGATACGACCTTGCTTATTAGCGCACATTGCCGCAAAGACCGGGTTGGTCATATTAAAAAGGGAATTTAGATTGGTGTTGATCACCTCGCTCCATTGCGCGTGGGTCATTTTTTTAAACGCTGAGTCGCGTGTGATCCCGGCGTTGTTTACGAGTAAATCGATATTACCAAATTCTTGTAGGACCTGAGTCATCGCTGTGTGGCACTGCTCAGCATTAGTCACATCCAAGAATAGAGGTTTTACTGCCGCTGGATTGATTTGTAGCGTGTTAAGCCAGAGATCAAAGTCGGCCTCATTACGCCTTTCGCTTGCTATCGCGACAACAAAAAAATCTTTTTCAATGAGTGTTTTCGTAATAGCAGAACCAATACCACCAAAGGCACCAGTTACTACCGCAATTTGCTTGTTTTCCATAACGCTCCCGCGAAAAAAGAGGCTATACCAACATACTTCCTAGCCGAGTTAGCTTATCGAGTATTTTTGCTGGTATTCATGACAAATTGGTCGCGAGTTGATGTCAGTTTGAAGACAGCGGAAACGAAATTAGGAACGCACAACATAAATTTAATTAAGTTTTATCCAGTTTTTCCGATATGTATTGCAAACAGTGTCTATCCCAAGGAGTGAAAATGGATATTCAAATACATCAAGGTAGCTTATCACCGCTAAAGCAACAGACTGAATTGAAATCACAAGGCTCGGCTCAAGTTGCTTCCAACCAGATAAAGACGAAATCACCAAGCGATGCGGAAGAAAAGCAAGAGCTACCCGCGATGCTTTCCAAAGAACTTGATGCTGAAGCCGCTGGTTATAAGGAAGATAACCCTGTATTTAAAGAGGATTATGAAAACTTAGAAAAGGCAATGGACCTTATTCAAGCGCAAATTCGTAAACTCCAAGAAAGAATTAATAAGCTGATGCAATCCCAAGAGCAGCGCTTTTTAAAAGTCGAACAGCACCCAGACGCGATTAATGATGGGCAGCAAGCTTTAATCGAACACGTAGGCAGTAAAAAGTACCGTGACCAAACAAAAGTAGATGAAGTGGAAGTGCTTGAAGAGCAGCTCTCTGAATTTAAACAGCAAGAAGCGGAGCTTCGCATTCAGATGTTAAAGATGATTTTGGCGGAGCGAGAACGGTTGGAAGAGCTTAAACGCAAAGGAAAACGGTAACTTTTTACCACTAAAAGGTAACAGTATGTTGTATAAGTAATTTTTGAGAGTTATATTTTATTGGATAATCTTATTGGAAATAATGTGTGGCGTGCCAACGATATCCATTTAGAACAATAAACGCACTAGAAAAATAAAGTGTATCATATTCGGGAAATAAGGAGTTTAGAACGTGCAATATCAAGAGTCAGAGTTGTTTTATAGTGACCTTTTTGATGAGCTTTTCCCCATATTGCGTTCAATCACGGGGCCAGGCTTGCGTCAGAGTTATGATATTTTCTCTCGTTATATGCCCTTGACAGTTCAGTCTATCCCGACAGGTACCTCAGTGTTTGATTGGACAGTTCCACAAGAGTGGCACTGTAATGATGCATACCTTCTAGATCCGGATGGGCAAAAAGTCGCCGATATGAAACGTTTAAATCTAGAAGTGGTAAATTACTCTGAGCCTGTAAATAGTGAGATTGAGCTCGAAGAATTACAAAACCACCTTTACAGTCTTCCTGAGTTACCGAATGCCATTCCATATGTGACCAGTTATTACAAAAAAAGGTGGGGGTTTTGTGTATCTCAGAATACTCGGGATAAGTTAAAACCCGGCACATATAAAGCGGTCATTGACAGCGAATTTGTTAATGGTCATTTGGATATTGCACAGACTGTCCTTGAGGGAGAGTCAAAAAAGGAAATCCTGCTAAGTTCTTATTTATGTCATCCATCAATGGCAAATAATGAAATCAGTGGGCCTTTGGTGCTGCTCGGTTTATATCACCGAATTAAGCGCTGGCCAAAGCGACGTTATTCGTATCGCTTTGCTTTGCATCCGGAAACAATTGGTAGTTTAGGGTTGCTTCATTTAGAGGGCGATTACTTAAAGGAAAATTTAGTTTCAGGTCTTGTAATTAATTGTATGGGTGGTGAGCCTGAAGAATTAGTATTCAAGCATAGTCGTAACGATAATGGATTGTTAGATAAACTGCTATATCACCTTAATGAACATGGATTTCACCACCAAAACATTCCATTCAGCCCATTAAGTGGTTCAGATGAGCGTCAATACAATTCACCAGGTTTTCAATTTCCAGTATGTTGCGTGAGTCGATGTTTTCATGCAGGTTATAGTGAGTATCATACTTCGTTAGACGATAAAGAAAATATGGGGATTAAACCGATATTGGATAGTATCGACAAACTTGAGAAGATTCTCATTGCGTTGGAGCAGACAGCAACGTTCGAGAACAAGTTTCCTTATGGTGAACCAAATTTAGGCAAGCGAGGGCTGTACCCGACATTGAGCTTTTTCAGCAAAGAAAGAGTTGGCCAATTAGAAGAGTTGAATCATATCAGGATGTTACTCAATTATAGTGATGGAAAGCATGACACGATAGATATTGCGAACTTATCGGGTTGTAGCGTAGTAGATATGGAAAGTGCGATCAGTAAATTAGAGCAACAAAGCGTTCTTGAAATGCTTTAGAAACGGAATGATAGCCAAGCTTTAAGCTTGTGCTATCATTTTTTAAAACTAGTTATTATACAACTTCAACATCATACTTTTTAAGTATGTTTTTCCCTTCGCCGTATGAACTAAAGTCTATGATATCTTCCATTTCTAACATGATATCAAATGCATCTTCTAATTCTGCAACTAGTCCCATGTGACCGACTGAGTCCCACTCAGGAATTGCTTGATAGCCGAAGTCATCGGTGAGCTGTGCTTCAGTGATGTCAAAAGCTGTAATAAAGGCCTGATTGTACTTTTCTAAGTTACTCATTTATTGTTCCTATTTGACGACGAGCAATAACTATTATTGTGAAAGAATATTCGTTGACTATCAATAGCATCTATAAAAGAATGTCAGTATCTTGATATATTAAAACACACTTGCCATGACAGAATACTATAATGCACTCGTAGTGGAAAAAAAATCTCCAAGAGAATTTGAATATCGAGTTAAAAGCTTGCCAGTGACACATCTACCTAGTTCTGAAGTACTCGTAAAAGTGCACTATTCTTCTTTAAATTATAAAGATATTTTATCCTGTCAGGGCAATCCTGCAGTGACTCGCCGCTTCCCTCATACTCCGGGGCTTGATGCAAGTGGGGTGGTTGAGCAATCAAATTCAGCTCTTTTTAAAAAAGGCGATAGAGTAGCTGTGTTTTGTACGCCATTGGGGATGAATTATCAGGGCGGTCTTGCAGAGTATATATGCGTACCTGCTGAGTGGCTCATCCGATTGCCAGAAAATATGTGCCTAGAGGAAGTAATGGTATATGGAACCGCAGGGTATACAGCAGCACTTGCCGTTGAAGCAATCGAAAAGCATGGTATCGACAAGTCAGCTAGTAAGGTGCTGGTAACTGGAGCTAGTGGTGGTCTTGGCAGTATCGCTGTATTACTTCTTAAGCATCTTGGTTATGACGTTGAAGTGAGTGTAACTCGGGAAAACGGTAAAGTTTTCCTTGAGAATTTAGGGGTCACCGCTATTGTTGATTTAAATGCGTCAGATGTGAAGACGACACAAAACTTATTGCCTTCAAGGTGGCAGGCAGTCATTGATGTGGCTGGTGGAGATGTGCTCGCTTGTATTTTAAAGCAGGTATCAGAGAATGGTATTGTTGTGAGCACAGGGCTTGTTGCGGGGACGCATTTTGAGACAAATGTATTACCTTTTATTCTTCGTGGGATCAGTCTAATAGGTATCAACGCGGAAGGAACCTCGGTCGAAAGTAGAAAAAGTCTACTGATAAAACTGGCCTCAATTTGGCGAAGTTCTGCGCTTTGTGATGTCTACACAAAAGTGAAATTAGCAGGGGTCAGTTGTGCTATTGAAAACTTTAAGGAGCAGAATATATATGGCAGAGTTGTAGTGGATATGGAGGCTAAATGATGATGAAAACTGCGGAACAAATATCTACCGCTTTGGATATAACCGCCCCTTTTTTAATGATCGATAATTACGAGTTGATTGAGAAAGGGAAAACGGCTATTGCGACAAAGTCTATCTCCGTTGATGATTGGTTTTTTGAATGTCATTTACCAAAATCTGGAGTCATGCCGGGCACATTGCAGATAGAAGGTATGTTACAAACGTTGGTGCTACTGATTTACGACTCATTTGAGCACGGAGAACATCGGGCTTATGTAAACAATATTAACGTTAAACTGATGAAAGCAGTCACAGTGGCCACTTGCTCGGAATTGCGCTATGAAGCAACCATACTTTCTATGAGAAGGGGGATATGTAAGGGCGAAGTAATTGCTTTGTGTGACGGTACAAAAATTTGCGCAGGCACATTTAGTTATGCCTCTCCACACTTAATGGCAGTCCCTAAGTCAGCTGAATGATTTACGACCAATAGCCTGAAATAACTGTTGGTCGTAAAAGGGCATTAATTATCAGCAGCTTTGGGTATTAATTAGCGCGTTTAACTCTTTGGTATACAGCTTATCTGCTACCTTGCCGGTTATCACTTCATGCTCTTGTTTCATCGGTCCATAGTAATCAACATATCGGTTATTTCCACTATTTAGATCTTGCAACATCATTTCATGTGCACAGAGTAGGTTGATGCTGTGAATGAGAAGAGGTCTTTTTAGTGTGGATAGGAGTTGGGATTCAATAACTGCTGCTTCTCTAAAGGCTCTATCTCCAGTATGGGTTAAAGAAGAAAAGTCACAGGTATCTAAGTCTCGAACATAAAACTGAGTTTCAATGTGCTGCTCTTTGCTGTTTTGTAAGAGCAGTGAACCTGAAAATGTTTTGACGTAGCGATAATCAACATCGGCACAATGCTCTGCATGGTGAATGCTTGAGAGTGATTTTACATAGTGATGCCCAACGCAGATTAGCTGAGTGTTGTTATTTATCACCCACTCAAAAATGGAATCTGGTCCAGTGCTTTTAGCGATATAATTTTGTGTGAGAGAGGGGTAGGCGTGACCAAAAACTAAAAAGGAATAAAATGGTTGTTGAACTCTATGTTGCGGATATTGGGCTAACAACATTGCACCAAAAACACCGGTTTGTACTTCACTCTTGTAGGGAGAAAACGCTTTACTGTGAGGAAAACTAAAGTAAAACGACGAAATAAGTAAAGACTCATTAGGTTTGAGTTGTTCTACCAATGAATCAACAATATACACTGCAGCTTTGTGCGCTTCTGTGTGCTTTACACCTGTTGCAGCAATCAGCATGCGAAAATCAACTGACAACCAATATACATCACTTTTACATTGATTAAAGCTCAATTGTACTGCTGATACGATATTATCAAGCGCTTGAGTGACAGAATGATGATTATGTTCAAATTGCATCTTTAATCCAATTACTTAGTGAGAAATGTTACTGCTTTTTGAGCTATTGATTTTGCGTCCAACCCTAGCTCGCCAAGCATATAATCGTAATCACCTGTTTTTATGTATGCATCGGGTAGGGCAACAGAAAGGTGACGAGTACCACTGCCCAAAGGCGATAAATATTCAGCAATGGCGCTACCAAGGCCTCCAATTTTAGAGTGTTCCTCGACGGTGATAATAGGTCTGCCTTTCGCGATGATTTCTTGCAGTCTAGCTTCATCCAAAGGCTTGATAGTATGCATGTTAATGATGGATGCCGATATTCCTTGCTCCGCGAGTAATTCGGCGGCCTGCAAAGACTGGTAAACCATTGAGCCACAAGCGATAAGAGTTACATCAACCCCTTCCCTAAGCAGAATTGATTTTCCTATTTCAAATTCATAATCATCTGTGTAGACGATTGGACAGTTTGCTGTGCCTGTGAGGCGTATATACATGGGGCCTTTGAAACTGGCCGCGGATTCTACTAACTTCACGACTTCAACACAGTCTGCAGGGGACACAACGGTTAAATTTGGGATAGCACGCATGACCGCCATATCTTCGATTCCGAAGTGAGAGTTCCCCAAAAATCCCATGCTTATCCCACCACCGATTGCGACAGCTTTAACATTTAGCTCCATGTAACCCAAATTCATTCGAATTTGTTCGCTTGCCCGCATGGCGATAAAGGGTGAAAAGGAAGAGGCAAAAACATTGTACCCCTCCTTTGCAAGTCCTGCTGCTACGCCAATCATGTTTTGCTCTGCAATACCAGCATTAAGAAACTTATCTGGGTAGGTCGTGCGAAAACGTTCTAACCCAGATGAACTCGCCAAATCAGCTGACATTACCATAAGGTCATCGTGCTTATCTGCTATGGCAAGAATAGCTTGACCATACACCCCTCTCGGACCGAGTCTCGCCCACTGACGTGCACTTTTAGACGTTATTTCCATTGTCGCTCCTTTCGTTATTTGACTTATTGAGGGCAGCGACAGCTGCTTCGTAATTAGTTTTAGTTAGACGATTGTGATGCCATGCGTTATCGCCTTCCATAAAAGAAACACCTTTTCCTTTAATCGTATTAGCGACGATGGCTTTAGGCTTATTTAGAGGAGCTTCTTCAAAAGCTTCAACAATGGCATCAATATCATGACCGTCAACTTCAATAACATGCCAGCCAAAAGCACGAAATCGTTCTGCCATATTGTCGATGTGAAGTACATCTTTTCCAAAGCCATCATTTTGTTGTTTGTTGTAGTCTATGATAGCGGTTAGGTTGTCCAGCTTTAGGTGGGATGCCAACATAGCAGCTTCCCATACGGAGCCTTCATTGGTTTCACCATCACCAACTAATGTATAGGTATGAAAAGGCTTTGCTTGTTTTTTAGCCGCGAAAGCGATTCCCACCGCCATTGATATGCCGTGACCCAAACTACCATTAGAGGACTCAATCCCTAAATCAAGATTCATCACGGGATGGGCGATTAGATCACTGCCATTTTGTTGAAAGGTATCAAAAACTTCTTGAGAAATGATGCCTGCGCCAAGCAGTGCAGGATAAAATCCAAGTACACCGTGGCCCTTACTTAAGATGAAACGGTCTCGTTCTGGCCAGCGAGGATCTTGGGCGTCAAAATTAAGTACTTTTCCATAGAGTACCGCCATGACATCAGTCATAGACAGAGCACCACCAATATGAGTAGATGTGCCACTGTGATAGCTAATATCGAGTATCTTTTGCCTCATGGTACGTGCAAACTCAGTTAATTCTGGATAACTCATTACATTCCTCTTTAAATTAAACCGCCATCAACGTTGAGCACTTGGCCTGTGATGTGCGTCGCTAAATCACTACATAAGAACAAAGCTGTATTTGCAATGTCTTGAGGTATCGCAGCCTTTTTCAGTAAACTTTTAGCGACTAAGTCTATTCTTGCTTGTTCATCCATCTCTTCAGCCATATCGGTGCTAGTGACACCTGGCGCAATAGCATTCACCCTAATACCGCTATCTGCAAGTTCTACTGCCATACTTAGACTCGCGCGCTCAAACGCAGATTTGACACTTCCGTACGCTAGTGTACCGCGATCAATTTGATGCGTTGCACTTGAAAGAATATTGATTACACACCCTTGTTTTTGTCGCTGCATTAGTCTTGAAATCTGCTGAGTTAGCAATAACTGATTGAACAAATTCACTTCAAATAGCTGTTTAACATCATGCATTGAAGTCATTTGAAACAATCCACCCATTGCAACTCCAGCATTATTTATCAATATATCGACCGTTTTAGAAATTGCTCTAATATCTTTTATCGAGGATTTGACACTATCTTCATGGTTTAGATCTAATTTCACAAAGTGCAGATTATCTTGATGTGTCAAACTTGCCTTTGCGGTTTCAATGTCTCTGACAGCAGCGATTACCGTGCAACCATGTGCCAACAAGGTCTCGCTAATCGCTTTGCCGATCCCCCTGTTTGCGCCAGTTACAACGGCCACTTTATTTTTAGCAAGTTGCCCTGCAATGTAAGGTATCATATGACTTTCCTGTAAATAGGCCCACGTTCGTACACATCCTCAAGCAGCAGCCAGTCATCACTTTCCAAAGAGTTCCCGTCAGGAAAAGGAGGCACTGCGCCGGAACCAATTTTGGTTAACACGCTAGGGTGAGTGTAGTAGGCAGTAAGACATTGTTGGACGATATAATTGACTAAATAAACATCCACTCGCTTAGCTTTTTCAATGCAAAGTAAGTAGCTTTTTTCATCAAGGAAGGACAATGAGTTCGAAAACTTTTCTTGCGCAACATTATTCAAAATGAATAAAAACTCTTCAATTTGCTGTGGTTCTAATAGGTTTGCTAAAGCCTTATCTATATGCAGATCCATCGCAGAGGGCATATTAAGGCTTGTATCTGAAGGTAAAATAACATCTAGAAATTGCGATAAACTCATTATACTACCCAACTCTTTATATTTTTACTGATGTGGTCACAAAACTTTAGAGTTAAAGCTTGGGCAGTAGCGACTGGGTTGACAGCTCCTGATGTGATAAAAACGCTGCTGTCGACGATGAAAAGGTTGCTTACTTCATGTGCTTGCCCATGTTCATTGACCACTGAATTTGTTTTATCTGCTCCCATTTTGGTTGTTCCCATTAGGTGCCAACCCGCATGTTTCACAGGATAATGAGCTGCTGAAATTTTCGCTCCGGCTTCGGCGAATAACTTTTTAGTTTGTTCGATACCATGCTCGAGCATTTTTTTTGTATTTTCATGTAGAGAATAGTGCACTTTGATACCGGGCATACCAAACCTATCCGTTTTCGAATAATCAAGCTCTATACGGTTTTCAGGATCTGGTAAATCCTCAGAAATGACGGCAATGCCCATATTATGGTTAAAATATTGCGAAAAGGCCTGATGATGGTTTTTTCCAAGAGGTATTCTTCTCGTTATGTATCCGGAGCACGCGCTATCTACTGCTGAAGAGCCTCTTAATACGTGCAATGTGTAGCCGCGTTTAAAGCCTCTATCTTCTTGCGTTTCATAAAATTGTTGAGAATAAATACTACAGCCTTGTGGACCGATGCTTGTATCAAGTGGTTCATCAAATACACCTTCGACATATGCGAGTGGATGTAGCATCAAATTGCGACCAACAAGGTCATAGTTGTTTAATAGCCCATTAGGGAAAAGTTCGGATTTACTATTTAGTAGTAATCTAGGTGTACCTATCCCGCTACAAGCGAGAATGACAAGGGATGCGGCTAAAAATTGCTCACTTCCATGTTTGTCATAATATTTTACTCCTGTTGCTTTTTGTTCTTTATCAACTGGAATATCAAAAACACGGCATTCAGTCATTACTTGAACGCCTTGTAACTTTGCTTGCGGCCAGTAAGTAATATCAACGCTGCCTTTGGCACCTTGACTACACCCGGTATTACACGGGCCCAAATTTATGCAAGGAGGTCGGTTTTGGTGGTTTTTAGTATTGATAGCACTGTATGACGGCCACCAATGCCAGCCAAGCCGATTAAAAGCTTGAGCCAATTTTTTCGCACCTCGCCCCATCGCTACTGGCGGCAATAAGTTTTCATATTCAGGGTATGCAGTATCTCCAACTAACCCTGCAACGCCCATCATCTCTTCATTTTGATTAAAGTAAGGAGTGAGCGTCTGGTAGTCAAATGGCCAATCCTCTGCAACCTTATCAAGCTTATATGTGGCAAAGTCAGAAGGGTGAAAGCGCGGAAAGTGCCCTGAATATAAGATGGTACTACCACCAAAGCCATTAAAATTGGCAAGAGATATAGCGGAATTACTGTTATCAATTGGGTAATCAGCCTTGTTGGCTCTAACATTCGGGTCAAAACTCGCTGACCGTTGCTTATCTCGCTCCCAATCCGCTTTGGTCGTAGGGTATTGGGCTGGGTTAGATTCGCGACCTTGCTCAATACAAACTATAGATAGGTTGCTATCCTGGCTGAGACGCCAAGCAGCGGCTGCTCCACTTGCACCAGAGCCAACAATAATAATATCTACTTTAGCGGTCATAACTCAGTTTTCTTTTTTGGCAGATATTGCTCGAGGATTTCCGGAATGGTAATCATCATATCGGCCTCACAGGCTATTTCGCCATTAACCTTTGCCACGCCCCTTCCTTTACAAATACCTCTTTTCCAAGACAGTACTTCAGTTTCAATTTCAAACTTTTCACCTGGTTTTACTTCTCTTTTATAGCGCACGGTGTGTTGCAAGGCATGTGTTACTTTACCCTTTAAGCCGGGAAGAGTAGTAATCGCGACCGTTAGCATTTGCGCTAACGCTTCGAGTTGCAGGGCACCAGGCATATTTGGACCATCAGGAAAGTGTACAGGGAAGTACCACTCATTCATGGTTAGATTTTTATAGCCTTTGGCATATTTCCCGGGAATAACTTCCTCAACATGGTCAATCATGAGAAAAGGGTAGCGGTTAGGTTGATATTCTTGTAGTTCAACACAGTTTAAACTGAATTTTTCCATTTTTTACAAAGCCTTGTTTAAATATCTTAGTCGATAGTTACGATTCGGGATAATGTCGTTATTATATCGTACCCATCCCATAAATTGTGCATATTCAGTGCGTTACCTATGGGGACTATACGATCAATTCCACTACAGCCATTGCTATAGATAAACTCAGCAATAGTACTTTTCTCAACGCCTAAATAGCTCAAAGTTTGCACTTTCTCGTTGATTAGCGGGGCAAGCTGCGCTATCGATTTAATTCTGGTTTCGTAGATTAATCCACTCGTACCACGGAAGCTTTGTTGAGAAATATTGATGGATTTTACTTCAATCCTAGTAAGTTCAGGTGAAGCAATTTCAATATTGGCGATATCCTCATGGTCAATAGCTGCATTACAAGTATCCACAAACTTATTTAGTACCTGAATATCTTCAATCGCGTATTTATCTGCCGCAATGTCAGCTAAGCATTGCCAAAGTCGACTTTTTGCTTCTATAACCGAAGAGTCATCACCAAGCCAGACACACAGCTGAGGTGACGAGCAGCCCGCTTGATCTAGCTGATATATATCATTATAAAAATGGTGGCAGTGGGTATTGATAAGGTCGTCAGAACAACAGCTAATGTAGGTAGCATCAAGCAAACATAGAGAGTAGCGATCTGCAAACGCTATTTCTCTAGAGCGAGGAGGTGTGGCAAATTGGCGCATTTTATTAATGGTATGATCACCGCCCCAAATCACTCTTCCTGCTGCTTGGCTAAGCCAAAATGCAGTGACATCATCATTATGAGCATAGCGAATAAGAAAAACTCGTTGGGCGATTGGTTGGTACTCAGACTCTAATAATAATTGCGAGAGAGTTTGTAACGCAATATCTGTGCTGCGGTTTGATTTAGATGACAAGCGCAAAACACAGCTATTACCTGCAAGTAGCGCAAATGCGAGTGAATAAGCAAAGTTTATCGGTACGTTTGCTGGGCAAATATGAAAGGTTAAACCCAGCCCTACAGATAGCCTGTTTGAGTAGGGGCTTGTTTTCATTGATAAAAGGTTGGCTTTTCTTAGCCAAAACGCGAGCGCCATTAGATCTGGAAGCGTATTTGCCTCTGGATGTCGTCGTAGCCTTGCTGAAAGTGTATTTAAAAACGATATGGTCTGCTCTTCCCAAACCCTTGTTGGCTGAATATGAAAATCAGATGCTGAGCCAACTAAGGTGGTAAAGTGAGCTTGAATGTTATTTGGAATAAGTATCACTGCACCCTCTCACTTCCGCTTGTTTTACTCTACCCAGTACATCAAAATAGGTACCTTTCCAGCCGCACTGGCAGTCATCTTCTCCAAGCTTTACACCGATATCTTCACTTAAGATACTATGTCCAGGGTAGCTATGAGGGAGTGCAGAAATTAATTGAATAAGCCCCAAATTACCATCTTTAACTGGTTGTAATGTTTTAAAATCTCTAATTATTACTTCAGACCATGATGAGCAGTGGAAGTGGCCCTGTTTACACTCCATAAAGATAGACCCTGTTTGCTCAATCATACCGTAGTAATTGTGTACACTCTGGATTGCAGTAACGTTAGCTAATCTAGACTTAAAATGTGACTTGGTTACCTTATTTGCTTCTATTTTCTTCCAGCCACCACCATGAAGCAAAATGCTTTCGGATAAATCAATTTTTTTGCTCAATTGCTCTAAGGCTTCAACAAAATGAAGCCAAACTATATAAGTAAAGCCAAAGATAAACTTTTTCTGTCCTTGATATTTGTCTATGAATGCGTTGAGAGCATCAAAGTTTATTGTCATATCATCATTCAATGCGTAAGTGATGTCTCGCCCATACATTGAAAACCCTAAGATACCCGCAGTACGAGCCGAAAACTTTGTTCTATTTTTGACGGTAGACGGACAGTCGATAACTAGCATTGGAAGGCGCTGTTTACCAATTAAGTGAGTAACTAGTTTAGAGAGTATTTTTACTTGCAGCGCTGATGTTCTTTTATCGAGATAAATTTTGGAAACGGATTGTCCAGAGGTTCCCGAAGACATCATCGTCTTAATAACACTTTCTTGTGGTACACTTTTTAATTCTTGAGATTTAAATAGTCTGACTGGCAGAGGAAAAAACGGACTAAATGGGTGGCTATTTAAGTCAATATTAGGCATAGACTGCTTAAGCTTTGCAAATGGCGGACATTGAGATAAATGAAGTTGATCTAGTTCAGCCAACTTTGATATTAATACAGATTGCTTTTGCTGCTTAGGCCATGCGTATGGTGGCCAATCAGATAATATTACTTCATCTACTTCATAAGACATTGATAATCTACCTTGCCACTTTCTAATCGAGGAATGTGTGAAACAGTTTGAATTTTGATGGCTGTATAATTAATGGAAAATAGTTCTGCGAACGTTTTTTTAAGTGTTCGTAGATCAATTTCTTCGCCATTTACAATGGCAATATTTAGCTTATCATCAGTGCCAAAAGCGACACTTTCATACCCTAATTCTTGCAACGTTGCTTCAACATGACTCAGAGATATACGATTTCCAAACACTTTGATAAAGCGCTTTAAACGGCCCTCTATGTAGAAATAGCCCTGTTTGCAGCTTGCTAAATCGCCTGTTTTCAAAATGCCTTGGTTTTCATCACCTTTAGATAAGTCGAAAATAGTTTCAGCGTAACCTAAGCATACATTATCTCCCTCATAGACTAGCTCGCCTATGTCGCCTGACTTTGTGATGTCGTTACCTTGTTCATCTTGGAGCCATAGTTTTCCTCTCGGAATTGCCTTACCGATACTGCCAAGGTGCGTATTCAAATCACTAGGCTGCATATAAGATATCCTCGGTGAAGCCTCCGTTTGACCGTACATCACCCAAAAATTAATACCCATTTTGTTCGTCAATGTTTGTATCTTTGACAAATATCGCTCTGCTAATTTACCACCTGCTTGTGTCATCGTTCTAAGATGGGGCAATTTCATGGTATCAAGCTTCATTCTCAGTAGTGATTCATAATGAAATGGTACTCCTGAGAAACTGGTAATTTCGTGAGCCGTCATATTTTCCCAAAATGACTTGTCCATTATCGTTTCATTTGTCAGATAAATTGAGGCACCCGCAAGTAAATGGCTGTTTACAATAGATAATCCATAAGAATAGCTAATAGGCAAATGTACAATAGCGCGCTCTAATGGGGTGATAGATAAATATTCTTTGATAGCTTGCGCGTTACTCAATAGGTTTTGTCTAGAAAATCTAACGAGTTTTGGTGAGCCGGTTGATCCCGAGGTTGAAGCCAAAAATGCCAATTGGGGGTGTAAAGCGTGAGGTTTATTTAAGGGGTCACATAGTAATTGATATTGATCCTGTGAGCTTAAAACTGTGTACTTAGAGAAAATACTTGCTTTCTCTGCTTTGGTTAAAACATAGTCAGGTCGGTATGTGCACACTAGCGTTTCGAGCTGCTCAGTTGCCATATTTGCACTTAAAAACAGTACTACGACTTCAGCCTCAATTGCTGCTAGGTAATGAACAAGGCATGGGTAATCATTATTTCCGATGATAAAAAGTAATGCCTTTTGCTGTAAGGGTTTTGCTGCATTTGCAACATCATCAAGCAGCGCTCGATAAGTATAGGATTCGCCGTTTTCAGTGATCACGGCAATGTGTTCTGGATACTGCTTGTTGATTACACTTTGAATCTTGGTCATGGGCTAAACTTTTGACGTTAAAACTGCTAATGGCATTACGCTTATTCTACAATAAAAATCCTGCAAAAATCGCGCCGATATCAGATGAGTATCACACGCTCAACGTGAACATATAAATAAAATATAGCGGTACGTTTAAAACTGAGATGAACTCAATGAATAGCGCTTACAGCACCTGTAATGTTAGCTTAAACAAATAAAAACATTAACTTATATGAAGAAGATAGAAAAGCATAACGTTAAAATCAGCGAAAATTCATCCAAATTTCATGGCATCACTCTCACTACTTGCTAGCTTGAACACCCTTTGTAATTGATTTCAAAAGTTTAATTAGTAATAGGGAGATAAAAATGGATAACAAATTATTGACGTCTGAATGGTTGATACTATTCGTAACTTTAGTAATGGTCAGCAAGAGCCTTGCTCAAAACGCAGAAGTATCTTTAATAGGTCCTTATCTTGGCCAAACACCACCTGAGGACACACCTCAAGTATTTGCGCTTGGCACGGTGTCAACAGAGAACAGGGATCACAATGCGTTTTTCTCTCCCGACATGAAAACTTTTTATTTTACGCGAAAGGATCTGAACGTGAACCGTTGGAGTTTGATTGCATACGAGCAGCGAGGTGAACAGTGGCATGAAACGGTTGTTGGTCCAAGAGTAGGCAGGCCATTACTAGCACCAGATGGCGTGACCATGCATATGGGGAAATATGTTATGACGCGTCGAGAGGGGAGCTGGTCTGAAGCCAAAAGTCTAGGCCCTATGTTTGATAAAGAAAGCTGGGGGATCATGCGGTTAAGTGCATCTGCGAGTGGTACGTATGTGTTTGACGATTATAAAAGTGGCGATGTTATTAGGATCTCTGAGGTGAAAGACGGTCAACGCCAAAGACCGGTTAAATTAGGTCCTGAAATTAACACCGGTCTATATAATGCACATCCATTTATCGCGCCCGATGATTCCTACATTATATGGGACGGGGTTCGAGATTCAGGGTTTGGTAACTCGGATCTTTATATCAGCTTTCGTTTGAAAGACGGTAGTTGGGGCGAAGCGATTAATTTGGGAGACAAAGTAAACACGAGTTCGCGGGAGGCGTCAGCGAGTGTAACGCCCGATGGCAAATATCTGTTTTTTAACCGTACCACACCTTCAAGAGATGCTGATATTTTTTGGGTTGATGCTCAGGTAATCGAAACGCTAAGACCTGCCAATTAACTTATTGGTATATAGCGCACAGTGACTACTTTGGTGTTCGCTTTATTCTTTTCTTTAAGTTAGTCAGAGTAAGTTGCTCAACAATGCTATCTACAAAATGAGCTTGATCTCCTGTGATGTTGAAAGGCAATGCTTTAAACCTAAACTCGTCACTAAATCCCTGTTGAATAGCCTGTTTGAAATAGTCCTGAGCCTTGTCATTTTGCTGATGGTAAAGGCTGATGAGGCCGAGGCTAAAGACTAATTCAGGGTTTTGGTTGCCGGCCTTTATCTGGTTGGCAATATCATCGGTATATCTACTTATTGATTGATGCTTAGCAGTGAGAAATGACAAGTATAATTGACTGAATAATGCATATCGACCGTGCTTTTCAACAGTCAGCGCTAAAACATTGGTCGCTTTATCATGATGATTGTTACTTAGATAAGAAAGGGCTGTGAACCAGTTTAATGTCTGAGCATTTGGCGCGGCTTTGGCTAATAAGTTAAGGTGTTGGATGGCTTTTTTATGCTGCATTTGTTGCTGTAAAAACTGGACGTGTTCTAGTTGTATCCAAGGAGATCCCTTTACTTCAGGGCTGGCGTTGATAAGTACCTTGTTAAACCAGTTGGCCATATACATTTTGCGCAGGCAGTGGAGGTAGCTAGCAACTACCTTAGGCTCGCTGGGAGAAGCCTTATAAGCTTGGCGTGCTAGTGGGTATGCATCAATGGTGTTGCCTTGCAAGAGATAGGTCTCGGCTAGGTGTGACTTTAACAGAGGCCAATTCGGCGTATTTGCTATGGTGTCATTTAGAAGTTGTTGTGCTTGATGGTAATGCCCTTGAAGAGTATGGACTTGAGCCAAAAGCAGTTTTACTGATGGACTATCGGGTGTTAAATCCAGCGCTTTTTCTGTATTGTTCCGGCTTTTCGTCAGCGCGTCTGCAACCTGATTATATAAGTTATAGTCGCTCAATAAAGCTCGACTCAAGCCCTTATAACTCTCATCTACGTCTTGTGATGTGGTGATGCTTTGCTGATACAGCGCTATCGCCCGTAAATTATCTTCTAAAGTTTGTTGGGTAAAGTGTTGCTGGGCGATGCTCAGTGTTGCGTCAGAGCTTGTTGAAGAAAATGGTGAGGTAAAAGGGGAGTGATATATACCAATAATACACGCCAGAGCTAGGCCGATACTTCCGCCGGCTAGAGTAGTAAATCGCTTTACTGCTGGCGCTTGCGGTTTATGATATATCTTATCAACGGTTGCGCTAAAGCGGTATCCGACGCTACGTTCAGACACGATATATTCTGGTTTATTGGCATCATCTTCAAGGAGCTTTCGTAGCCTTGCTATTTGTTTTTTAATCGCATCATGAGTCACGACTCGACCAAGCCAAACTTGTTGTTCTAATTGCTGGTGGCTCACAAGGTGAGGTGCATGCTCAATCAGGTTCAGCAACAATCTATGTGCGAGCGGTGTCAATACATGAGATACATCGCGATGACTGATGGTGCGAGAAGATACATCAAAGTCCCATTTTTGATTCAACTGATACTGCAAGTCATAAATCCTGTATTTTTTATTTTATTGATTTAAATGCTTTTAATTGTTCTGTCACGCAATGTCACCAAAGCGCACTGGCAAGCCAACATTAAATACGTAGAGTAAGACTCGTCATAACAATAAACAAGGATTTACATGAAAGCATTACCCCATTTACTGTTATTTTTATGCTTGTTTTCTATGCCTGCTCAGGCGACGACTCAACTGCAAAAACAACTAGATGACTATATCGCGCAGTATCACCAAATTAAAGAGTTTGATGGTACCGCTTTGGTTGCTCGAGGATCTGAGGTGTTACTGCAACAAGGTTATGGGTTTGCCAACGTAGAGTGGCAAATAGCAAATCAGCCCAATACTAAATTTAAGCTAGCATCAGTGACCAAACAGTTTACCGCGCTTTTGGTATTACAACAGGTTGAGAAAGGAAAGATTGAGCTTGATGCTAATATTTCCAGTTATTTACCTAAATACCGAAAGGATACGGGAAACCAAATTACCATAAGGCAATTACTTAATCACACGTCAGGCCTACCTGATGTGTTTAAACACCCTGAATTTCGCCAAGTGCAAAGTCACAACCCTTATAACCGCGATGAGTTTATCGACCATTTCTGCTCAGGAGACTTGTTGTTTGAGCCGGGCTCTGCGTTTCGTTACAGCAATGCCGGCTACACGATACTTGGGCGTATCCTTGAGCTTGTGAGCGGAAAAAGTTACTGGCAACTACTTGAAAAGCAAATATTAGTACCGTTAGATATGAAAGAAACTGGATTTGCCGATCATAAGCAGGTAATCAAAGGCCTAGCGAATGGTTACGATACCACGTTGAAGGGGTTCAAACATGCCGATTTTATTGACATGACAGTGCCTTTTTCCGCAGGCGCAATGTATTCAACGGTGCAAGATATGTATAAGTGGGACCGGGCATTATACACAGATAAGCTATTAACGCCTGAGACCAAGACATTGTTATTTACCCCTTCTAAACATAGAAATTACGGGTTTGGCTGGGAAGTCACCGACAAAGAAGATGCCAGTCAAATTAAAACGCTGGTACACCATGCTGGTGGCATCCCAGGGTTTGGGGCTAAGATTGCAAGAGTATTGGAGGACAAAACGGTTATTATTTTGCTGGATAATACAGGTGGCGCGCCATTGACACAGATGGTTGATGGCATACTTGAAATCCTTGCAGGTAGGGCTGTAGCAGCGCCTAAGTTAAGTCCATATCGGCTGCTTTTTGCAACGATTCTATCTGACGGCGTTGAAATTGCGATTAAAAACTATCAACAACAGGTTCGCGAAGGGAAGGGGCTGAGTGAGCGCCAGCTAAATCGCTTTGGGTATCAATTATTGGAAGTCGGTTATTACGACGCCGCAATTGAATTTTTCAAATTGAATGTTACGGCACACCCAAAAAGCGTGAATACCTATGACAGTCTTGCCGAAGCCTATCTTATTAAAGGAGATAAAACCAATGCAGGTGTTACTT
This sequence comes from Pseudoalteromonas sp. BMB, assembly GCF_001709235.1. Lineage (NCBI taxonomy): Bacteria > Pseudomonadati > Pseudomonadota > Gammaproteobacteria > Alteromonadales > Pseudoalteromonadaceae > Pseudoalteromonas > Pseudoalteromonas sp. BMB. The sequence goes on along the minus strand of NZ_MBQA01000046.1, from coordinate 6,210 downwards.
ATCGGCAGTTATTGCAATTAGATAATAACCATGAGGCGGCTAAGAGGTTTGTAGAATCAACCTTGAAGTGAGCGCAGCAGTCAACTTTTGCGATGTCTGTTACCGAGTATAGTTTTCCGATGATAAAGTGCCTCAATTATATAGCGCCTAGCCGTACGTAGGCTTAGGCGCTATTTATCCATTATGGCGGTATTTTAGAGCGTAAACTTGTCGACTTGTGACTTTAAGTCGTGGGCAAGTTTACTCATTTCATTACATGCCGTCGCGGTTTGGTTGGCACCTTCGGTCATTTCAACGGCTGAGTAATTGATAGTTTCGATATTTTTGTTCAGTTCCTCTGAAACCACTGATTGCTGATGACAAGCTGACGCTATCTGCGTACTCATTGCTGCGATGCTATCAATTTGAGATTCAATTTGATGGATCATATTGCCAGCGACTTCTGATTGCTCAACACAAAGTGCAATACCTTGTTCACAGGTCTTGGTTGCCATGCCAGTTTCCTTCGACTTGGTTTGTAGGTCGTTGACGATTTCAACAATTTGCGTGGTTGAATCTTGGGTGCGTTGGGCCAGTGAGCGAACTTCATCCGCAACAACGGCAAAACCACGCCCTTGCGCGCCTGCACGAGCGGCTTCAATGGCGGCATTTAATGCCAATAGATTCGTTTGCTCCGCGATTTCTCTAATTACGTCAACAACCACATTAATGTTGTGTGAGTTTTTCTCGAGATTATTGGCAAGCTCGCCTGCAGCTGTGACTGTTTGCGCAACGTCTGAAATATGATTAATATTTGATTTAAGTGCGTCGCTGCCTTCTCTGGCCTTTTCACTTGCTTGATTTGCTGACTCAGCGCCCATTTCTGTACTTTTAGCTACTTCACTAATCGCTGCTTGCATTTGTGTCATCGCGGATGCGACGGATTGCAGCTCATTTTGTTGTACATTCATACCTTGGGCATTTTGGTAAGAAATGGCATTTACTTCTTCTACCGCTGCAGTTAATTGAATGGCAGAGTCATTGATCATGGTGATTAAGGCGTGTAACTGTGAACGCATTTTTTCTAAAGATTGGGTCAATAAACCGAGCTCGTTCTTGCCTGTATCTTCAAGTGTAATCGCATGATTTAGCTCACCACGGGAGATTTTACTCGCAAGATCCACGGATAAAGCGAGCGGTGTCTTAATCGCTTTACTCAACAGCATACAGATAATGACTATGGTTATTGCAACGAGTAATCCAGAAATCGCTAAAGTAAATAAGGTGCTATTAACTGCTGATATAGCCGAGCGCTCAGAATTTTCAACACTGCTATCATTTAGTGCTTCCAGTTCACTAAGCTCAGACATGGCGTTGGCAAACAGGGGGTAGCTATCTAAAATGATTCGATTCGCTTCTTTGGCATCACCATTGATGATGAGGCTCTCATAACGGTACGTGGCATTGACGTATCGCTGCCAAGCGGTAATAAACGCATTGAACAGTGCCTTTTCTTCTTTGCTGACCGGTAATGATTGATAAAATGTTATCTTGTCATTCAATGACTTCTTCAGATCTCTTAATATAGCGAGCCAGTTTCGTACCTCTGAGTCTTCAGGGTTTAACGCAGTACTAAACTCATCTTTACGTATCGTTGCTAAGTCAATTTTAATGTCTTTGATGGTTTCCATCGATGGAATGCTGGTTCTGACTATGTCGTTCAGATTGGCGTTTACTTCTTTCATTCCTTGGTAGCTCATCAAGCCAACTCCAATGAAAATGACAAAAAGTAAGGTGAAACTTAACGTTATTTGGTTAGAAATAGATAGTTTTTTTAACTGCATTATTGAAGCTTAATGAATCCATGGATGATGATTGATATTTAAAGGGGCGGTATTGTATTTGAAAAGCAGGTGATATTAATAATTAAATGTTTTTTGCTAATGTTTGCAGTTTGTATTATTTGTTGATTATATTTTGTGTTTTAGATTTGTGATTTTTTAGCTGAAAGTCAGTGTGGTTTTTTATCCTTTTTTTGTGGTTTTATTTTCTAAAAAATGTCCGGTTTTTAACTTTGTCACATCACTTACTTTTTTGTTTAAAATCTTTGTTTTATGGAGCTTTATAGATAGTGTTGAACGATGAGATTGGAGTATGTAGGCTAGGTGAATTAAAATTCACCAAAATTTTAGTTGTAGAAATCTGCATAATATTGATTTAGTTCAGTTGTTATGAAGTCAGGGTGGGATTCCACTTTGCTCACAGCTTAACCAAAAAGTAACTCTGCCCTAAAATTGCAGTTTTTTTGAACCACATAACCAAAACATTGCAATTTGAGTGTAAAAATGACACCAAAATCAACCACGCACACTCCACAAAAGAGTCGAACTTATTGATATCGTTTCATCGCGTCACGAGCTCGTGAAGCTGGAAAAACTCATTGATTGGCAGCGTCTAGAGGCTAAATTCAAACAGCATTATAGGGGTAAAGGTACTTGCGCAAAGCCTATCCGCCTACTTACGGGTCTCGAATACCTGAAACAAATTCATAAACTGTCTGATGAAAACACGATGGTCATGTGGTGCGAAAACCCGTATTGGCAATATTGTTGTGGCATGCAATTTTTTACGCATGAGCCGCCTTGCGATCCCAGTTCATGACACGTATTCGCAAGAGAATTGGCGAGGATGGCGTTGAGTTGATGCTGTCACTCACGGTGGATGCGGGTCTTAAAAACAATACAATTCAACGTTCAAGCTGTCATGGAGAAAAATATTGCTAACTCAACAGACAGCAAGTTGCTCGAACAATACCGCAATAAACTGGTTAATTTCGCTCAGTAAGCTGGCATTGCGCTTAGGCAAAGTTATGAACGAACTGGCCGTAAGACAGCACAAAAAAGTAGCGTGTTATGTTCATGGCAAACAATTCAAACGCATTAAGAAAACACTGAAAAAACAGAAAAACTATCTCAGACGAGTGATAAAAGACATCTTGCGGAAAATTACTGAGCAACTGTTGAAGCAAGAAGAACGAGTAAAAACAAACTATATAGCCTACATGAGCCTAGTGTTGAATGTATCTCCGAGGGAAAAAGCGCCAAGCCATATGAGTTTGGTGTCAAAGTGGTGTCCCCTGCGATACTATTTACCGCCATCGTAAGCTGATAAAACAAGGTGGGATCGAATCGTTAAAACGTCAGGAAATGCCAAATCGTCACCACAAAAATCGTACTGACAGAGCTATTGAGGAAGTTGTCATCGAATTCTCACTAGCTAACCCATACATGGGACAATCCAAAGTGTCACGACTGCTCAAGTCTGAAAGAAACGTCGACATACATGCAAGCGGCGTTCGCAATACCTGGCTAAGGGAGAGTACGAATACTACTGCGTTACGGTTAGCAAAACTTGCTGAAACTCGGCAACATTGATAGTGTGATTACGTCAAAGTCGCTTGGTACTTATACCGTCAGTATCCCTTGGTAATCACACTAGTACACTTAATATAACTTACTTTACCTTGATCTGATTAATATAATACTTTTCAGTATCTGAAGTTGTTTTTGCGTCGATAAATAATACCAGTTCACCTTCACCTGATAGTGGAATATCAAACCCTTGAGTAATATAGTGCTGCTCTATTTGTCCCCACCTAGTAAAGAATGTGCCCCTCTTTACTTCTGCCGCACCATTATAAACAACATAATAAAACTTAATAAAATCACTGTATGCAGAACTTTTACCATCCAGCCCCTCTGAACCTTTATATGCTATATACAACTTCGTATTACCCTTTATACGAATTCTTTGGCTTTTCCAAGTCAAGCGTTGTGCATTAGCCCAGTCACCTCCTATACCTGTATTACCTAGTACTAGTGCTCCATCAATAACGTCGGAAATCACTTGTTTACTTGAATGGGCCTGATGACTAATAGACCAGCGGTTTAACCAACTTTTTTGCTCTTTGCTTGGCAGATTATGTAGTTTATTTACTAGTGTATTATATACATCATCATTTTGATTGTTTTCTAGATTAAAGCTTTCTACCCACCTATCATCTGCGGCACTTAGACTTTTAGTGTCTGAAAGCACGGGGTAATGCAAATTAACACTTTTAGCATCTCTAACATGATCAAACTGAGATAATACATTGTAGTAATTACTTGAAACATCTATTTTACTAGGGAAGTCAGCCTCACCGGTCAAACCTCTATAATTGTTTCCAATTGAACGTAACGTTGCACTAGAAGAAAAATCCCTCATGAACGTATTATTAACACTATAAATTGCGGTTCTAAAGCTAAACTTAGGTGAGGCCAAACCTGTTTTACAGTGATTCCCGAAATTAATATAGACGTCATTTTCAAAATAAGAATTACTAATTCTAGAATTATCCCCCCAGCTTCTCAAACACAAAGCTATATGATTTTGACTCCTAACATTATTTTCAGGAGAATATTGATATAAATGAGTCCCGTCTATATCCAAAGTAGGAGTTGCACTATCTGAAACCAATATGCTTGATGAAAAACTGGCATCTTCAGAGCCATAATTAAAGAAAAAACCTCCGTGAACAATTAAACCTCCATTAGCGTACTCATCGAAATATACACCATGATTTGCACTACCACTGATAAATGAATCAGTTAATGTTAAAGATGAATCGCTCGATACAACATGTATTATTGCATTTCCATTATTTGAAACGTTGCTTCTATTTATAGTTAAATTTCCGTTATTTAACTTTATAGCACTTTGAAGCTTATGGGTTGTACCTGAAAACGCTCCTTTTACATGAATATTCGTTAGAATAACGCTTTTATTTATTTCAAGAAACGTATTAGGTATCTCTAGGCAGTCTTTACCACGTACAAATCCAACATCACGGCTTGAGCCCTGTGAGGAAAAAGGAGCATTTGCTGCAATCTCTGATATCGCTGTTCCTGCTTCGATGCTCAGTTGACATGCCTCATATTGACCATTCAAAACTATTTTGGAAGCGGTTTTAAATGCAAGTTGAATGGCAGCGTTGTTGTGCTCCACTTCATTCCGGTTGCTGGTATTGCTCCTCACTCCAAATGCTTCAATATTGATACTTTGTGTATTTCCCATATCTAATTTAGCACAAAGTGTCTGCCCCAAATTTTCAAGCTGAAATATACAATCACCTTTATTAACACTAAAATTATAAGTTGCTGCGCCAAAGTCTCCAACACGGTAATAGCCTAATGTAGTTACCTTTTCGCCGTCTAAATTTTCACTAGTTTCACTATTAATAAGGGCTGTTACTGTTTTATAGTGTAATTCACTTTCTTCACTAGCTAGAGTTTGGTTAATAAAGAATGCATTCAGAAAAAGCATCAATATATAATTTTTATTCATCATTATCCCTTATTGGTAACCATAGATTTTAGAATTTAAGCTATTTGAAAAATCTCCAGAATTAAACTCACCACAAATATTATATGTAATATCTCTGTAATTAACTTTGGATTTTTTGAAAATATATTGATCAGTGCTGCGCTGACTATCGGGGAATTGGCCTATATCATCTAGATGAGAAACAAATCTAACCCCTTTATTTCCCCCTGTCTCGCTATTAAATTCAAGGATTGAGATTGTATTAGAAATAGATCTTACTAGGTTAATACGGTTATCTCCCGGTGTAACGTTAAGTTTTTTAATCTTGTTGTTAGGTCCTATTTGACCACTACCAAAACCAGAGCTCGCAGAAATATTAAGATCTTCGATTTGGTTGCTTATAATTCTTGAGCCATACGAATTATTAGGTATTATGACTTTTCCATTAAATTTCACACCATTAATTAACACAGCAGCTAAACTGTCAGAGTCCACCTGTAAATTCACACTACTTGTTGACTCAAATGTACAGCCTTCTAGATGCCAATCTGTCGCATTTTTAACAAACATATGTGCTTTGCTAACATTTCCTTTGAAAGTAATGTTTTTAAAAACATTATTGACGATAGTGCCTTGGTCGGTTTTTATATTAAGTGTCGTTGTTTTAGCTCCAGATAAAATAAGGTCTGAATGGTATCCAAAAAACCAATTAACACCGAGCACCACATCATGGTTTTGGCGCGCATCAAGTGTTAGGTTCATTAATGTTACAGGGCGGGATCGAACTTTAAATTGACGAGTATTAGTGTTTTATGATCTGATTGCGCATCGCAATTTTTTCTGTCTCTTATACACATCTGACGCTGC
>NZ_MBQA01000045.1:0-227 GCF_001709235.1 Pseudoalteromonas sp. BMB | reverse complement strand
ATAACATCTCGCCACCACACTATTATTCCAACTCAGAAACAATAAACAGTACTATTCCTACCATCAATCCACGTACCACTACATGTATATGTCTCCCATCGTAGGTTCTCTCCCGAATAACATCTCGCCACCACACTATTATTCCAACCAAAAACAATAATAAAGCTATAATAACTAAATCATAACTCATAAAAAACATTACTTTAGCTATTATAGCTTTATTATTG
>NZ_MBQA01000044.1:0-272 GCF_001709235.1 Pseudoalteromonas sp. BMB | reverse complement strand
CATCGACGTCATCCAGCCGGTCTGGTGGCCGCGCGCATCGATCAGCGGCGACACGTACAGGCGTGCGTTGAACACGCTGCCGTTCTTGCGCTTCACCCGCACCTGAAAGCCGCCGGGCAGGGCGCGGCCGTGCAGTTCTTCCTCGAGCCGCTCGTTCATCCCCTCGCGGTCGGATTCAAGCCAGTAGGGGAAGGGCGGCGACTGGCCGACCAGTTCTTCCTCGCTCCAGCCGGTCATGGCGCAGAAGGCGGCGTTGACGTAGGTGATGCGCC
>NZ_MBQA01000043.1:0-264 GCF_001709235.1 Pseudoalteromonas sp. BMB | reverse complement strand
TACTCAACCTTCAACCTGCCCATGGCTAGATCACCGGGATTCGGGTCTATACCCTGCAACTTAAGCGCCCAGTTCAGACTCGCTTTCGCTACGGCTCCACATTAGCTGCTTAACCTTGCATCAAATCGTAACTCGCCGGTTCATTCTACAAAAGGCACGCCATCACCCATTAACGGGCTCTGACTACTTGTAAGCACACGGTTTCAAGTTCTCTTTCACTCCCCTTCCGGGGTACTTTTCACCTTTCCCTCACGGTACTGGTTC
>NZ_MBQA01000042.1:0-532 GCF_001709235.1 Pseudoalteromonas sp. BMB | reverse complement strand
ATGAGGTCCAGCCAGTACTGTCTTGAGAAAAACTTCATATTTGATGTAACCATCTTCATCTTCAGGCGGACAGCAAGCGGTGAAGATTTCATCAACATCAGCGTCCTGAAGCTTTTCACCCAAGGATAGTAAGACGTGAGCGAGCTCAGCAGCCATCATGGTCCCGTTTTCATTCTTGTCGTACACTTTCAAGCCCTCAAGCAGATCTTCAATTTGGCCCATGTCCTTGGATTTCCTGCAGTCACTGAATATTGGGAGGAATTCGTCGAAATTAATCATCTTCTCACCTAATTTTTTGGCTGAACCAGCCTTCTCTGCGGTATCATTTGTGATGGTGACGTCCAACGCCCTAAGGAGTGGTGCAATGTAATGGGCGTCAATCTTCCCCTCGCCGGTGGTGTCGTACACCTCAAAAGCAGCTCTGCACTCTTCAACTTCGTAACTTTTTAAGTCAGCCATTTGCGATCTTCAAGCGGTCTATCACAAGCGCACCAAATTCACAAACAATGCAGAGCCGCTGCGAGGCAAAGGG
>NZ_MBQA01000041.1:0-905 GCF_001709235.1 Pseudoalteromonas sp. BMB | reverse complement strand
GAGACAGATAATGCTCATTGTAACGACTTAAAAAATTGCGATGCGCAATCAGATCATAAAACACTAATACTCGTCAATTTAAAGTTCGATCCCGCCCTGATTCCTCGAGTAATTGAGTTTTTGTTAAATTCATTATTAACTAGTGGCTTGATATCAATAATTAGTTGTTCAATTGAATCAAATAACCATGCAGCTTGGTTTGTATTTCCATTTATTATAAGAACATTCTTAGACCGAGTAGGCGTATAGCTGCCGCCACTAAAATTTTCATACATTCTGCCTCGTTCTTTTTTTCTACAGAAAGTTTCTCAGATTCTAGCGGGATAAAATGGAAATCAGTATTACCTACTTTTCGTGGGTAACCCAAACCCCACTTTTCTTCTTTCTTATCGTCCTGAGCCAAGTTCAATGTTGGCTGTTCTACAACATCATCTTTAAAAAAGATTAAGGCTATTTGATAGGAAATAAAAAGTGTCCCTGTAACGATTCCAATGAATAAAACTAACCCATTAAAATTCCAAATCCATTTAAAAAATCTATCAGTTTTCATATGACTCCATGTGATTAATAAAGCCACATTCAGGGGCTTTTAATTGTTGGCTAAAATAACGAACGCAGTGAGGAAAAGCAAATTGTTAAAAGTCCTGCATTGTAATGGCTTGTTATGTGCCTTTGTGCTTTACCAATAAATATTGGTTTAACGTAGAAATAATGGTTAAGACAAAGATAGTTCCATAAGTGAACGGGTGAGAAGCAAAGTTCATGATGAACTCTATTGAGAAATAGTTCCCTAAACCACTTCCCTCAGAATAATCAATAAGCATATTAAGAGGAATAATCCCCAGCAACATAATTCCGTAAAACTGTAATGCTGCAATTATCCCAGGGCGGGATCGAACTTTAAA
>NZ_MBQA01000040.1:0-319 GCF_001709235.1 Pseudoalteromonas sp. BMB | reverse complement strand
AGATCGTCGGCAGCGTCAGATGTGTATAAGAGACAGAGCCCGATAAACGCACTTCACCGATTCTACCTGAGCCCCTGATTAGGAAGGCATTGATGTTGGTGATAGTGATGTCAGACTGTAAGGCATGTAAATCTGCTTGTAAATCACGTGAGATGGTATGCCATTGTCCATTCGCTGTACTCTCAGGTAGATAATGATGTACATAGCGACCATTACTCATAGCAAGCGGAGCCCCTTCGCCTTTTTGGTACCTTAAATAGCGAAGTCCTGCCGTGGTATTAACACTAATATACACCGTGTCTGTCTCTTATACACATCT
>NZ_MBQA01000039.1:0-262 GCF_001709235.1 Pseudoalteromonas sp. BMB | reverse complement strand
AAGCCCGATAAACGCACTTCACCAATTTTGCCTGAACCACGGATTAAAAAGGCATTTACATTGGTGATTATAGTGCCAGACTCAAGCGCTTCAAGATCAGCCTGAAGATCACGAGATACAGTCTGCCATGTGCCACTTCTGGTCGATGTAGGTAGATAATAAGATGCATACTGACCATTCAATACAGGCTTTGAGGTGCCAGGATAGTAGGTAACGTAACGGTGGCCTTTATTCGTATTTACACTAATATACACCGTGTAGC
>NZ_MBQA01000038.1:0-354 GCF_001709235.1 Pseudoalteromonas sp. BMB | reverse complement strand
CAAAGACAAGCAAGGAGCCATTAGCTACACCTTATATGATGAGTCAGGTAATAAAGCGGCGGTTATCAGTAAAACGGGCGCTGTGACGCGCTTACTCTATGACCGAGCTGGGCGCGTCACAAAGACCATTCAATATGCACCAAACGTGAACACGTCACAGTGGCTGTCATCGGGTGGCGAGATGTTGAAAACCCTTGAGCAACTGGATAATGACCTAAATGCCCATGTTGCTTATCGAACTACGCGCACACTCTATACCTTAGCGGGCCGGAAGCAATACGACATCGACGCTAAAGGCTATGTGACCGAGTACCTCTACAACGATAAAGGTCAGCTAACAGAGCAAAAGCAATA
>NZ_MBQA01000037.1:0-777 GCF_001709235.1 Pseudoalteromonas sp. BMB | reverse complement strand
AAGTTTCCGCAGGTCGAGGGGTGCAGTTTAACATGGCCTATTTGGTACCAAAGCGTTACCCCAAACACCTTCGCCATCAACCTATATACCCTGTCGACTGGGAGCCAAGAGACTTAGAAGATAGCATGGAGCTGTGGAGTGAAATCCATCGTTTTATGGATAACACACAACCTATACCTGCATCCTTTTACAAAGGCTGGCAGAAAACGACCGTCCGTTAGATAAAGTGATTTGGTAGCAATAAAACAATGAAAGCACACCACAAGGAAGTCAGCCCTACCCATAACCGCAGTTGGAAAAAAGTGGTGGCCTTACTCGCTTTAGGTCTGCAAAAAATAGTAAGTAAGGTGATGGAAACTGAGGTAGCACCTAAAGAACTAAAAGAGCATACAGAGGACAATTTACCACCGATTGATTTTGGTCGACCGGTGGAAGAAACTCCACTACTACCAATAGCAGACTCAGTACCAAGACGTAAAAAAGTAAAAGGGGGGTTTAAGCGAGTACCAGTTCAGCTAAACAGTCGATTCATGCTTTCGCAAAATAACTTAATGGCCTCAAACAAAGATATCAAGCTGGTGAGTGTCGATCTTGATCGAATAGATAAATTATCTAATGCTGCATTTGCGTACATGGCAACAATATGTGCATTTATCACCTTATATTTTTATCTTGCTACCAGAGAAGTCGTTTACATCAAGGTCGTTGCTGTATTGCTGAGCATCGCCATCCCGATCTTCATTCATGTTGGCTACGTAAAACGCACTTCAGCTGAAG
>NZ_MBQA01000036.1:0-256 GCF_001709235.1 Pseudoalteromonas sp. BMB | reverse complement strand
TCACTCGATGACATGTCTACCAGTTGGCACTACGACCTACTGCTTCCTGACGCTGCCATCGAAGGCATGCAAGCCACGGTAAAACGCCTAGACGACGTCACCCCCAAAATCGACCAGCATATGCAACAAGCCGCCCAAGAAATTGGGCAGCGAGTTAATAAAGCGTTGGATGAGTATCAAGGTCAATCACCAATTCGAGGCGGTACCGACAAGCCCATCAAAGCCAAAGCCGATGAGTTGGAGCCGCCAAAAGGGA
>NZ_MBQA01000035.1:0-43804 GCF_001709235.1 Pseudoalteromonas sp. BMB | reverse complement strand
AACTCAGAAGTGAAACAAAACAGCCGAAGGGTCGGCCCCGGTCAATGATAGTGTGGATTACCCATGTGAAAGTAGAACATCCTACTTCGTAGCGAGCCAGGGCAAAATAAGAGAAACCCGTTGCAGTAATGCGACGGGTTTTTTGCTGTTTGGGGTATAGAGATTTGAGAGATATAAAACCTCGCAAGCCAATCAACACATCGCGAGGTTTTCTAAACCTAAGTAAATGCGCTCCCACTCCCACCACAGTATCAGCACAGGGCAAAATGGCAGGAGGTGGTTGGTTGCAAGCGAGAAGCTGCTATGTGGTTTTATGCAATAAGGGCTATAAGGAAGGGTCAATTAACGATATGATGGGCTAAAAACAGGGGATTTAGCGTGTCATTTCATTTAATTGCACTGTTGGTAATATTTGCATTGTTTGGTACTTCAGCCACTTACTTAATTCGCTTTATGTATAGCTATTGGATTAAGAAGCAGCTTGAAGTGAAGTATATTATTAATGCGAGTATTTGTGCGCTGTTAGTGATGGTGATCTCAGTGATCAATGAGCTTATCCGGTAACCTGAGTGCTCATCATTTTATAGAGGCACAGCCTGACAGGTATGCGCAATACATAGTGTTTGTATTGGCATCACAGGTTCACAGCTAACCGCTGGCGCTTTTCCTTTGTTATTCAGCTTTTCTTGCTCTGTAATGGCGCTAACGACAGCTTCTACATCTTGCTCATCAGTATGCTTCGTTGAATAGATCAGGTATTCTCTTGGTCCACCGCAGGTTAATCGCTCACCTACTCCAATTACTTTACACTGATAGCTTGCATCACATCCTATATTTGCTCTTATATCGCTGAGTGTATGCGCAGTATTAGAGCGACTTGCTGCATCGCCTGATGTCATTTCACAGCCAGATAACGCTGCAATTAGTGTGCCGATGCAAGCGAGAGAAATAGCTAACTTCATTATTGCCTCTAGTATGTAGGACGACTATTTTCTAGTTTAACACACTTATTTTCAACGCATTGTGTTGCGGGTTCAATTAAATGCTGACAGATACTCATCATCTGATTTTGCATATTATAGGCGCGCTCTAATGTAGTAATTTGCTCCGCTAGCTGCTTAACTTGGGCCTCATCTGCTGATCTTGTTGAATACACTAGATAAGAAGAAGGGCCACCACAGGCACGATCGCCAACGGCAATGACTTTACACTGGGTATCGTTATCACAGCTTTTGTCGGCCACGATGTTTTCCAATGATTGTTTATGGGTTTTGATATCAGAGGTATCGAGCTTTTTACCATCTTGTTGAATAGGCAAGCTTGCTTCTTTTGATTCTTTAATTTCTGTGTGCTTTTCGCTTACAGTTTTGGTTTCCTGTGCTTTTTGTTCTGTGGTTTCTTTTTTAGTTACTTCTTCTTGGCAACCAAACAGCAAAAAGGTTGTCAGTAAAGTTGGGATCATCTTGTTCATTATATGCTCTCCTAATGTTTGCTAATTAAACTACGCAAGTCCTTAAGGAATAGCAAGCTCTGCAGCCTGCATACACTATATGTGATTGCAGGCTATGAAGGACGGCGCTATAGACCGCCTTTGGTGAGTTTTTGCGGATCGAGTAATGATTGAAGTTCGTCTTCACTCAGATCGGTTTGCTCAGCAGCGACCTCAATGATTGGACGTCCTTCTTTGTAGGCAAGCTTGGCAATTTGTGCTGCTTTTTCATACCCGATCACAGGATTTAACGCGGTAACTAAAATCGGGTTTTTAGCCAGTGCCTTTTGAATATTCTGCTCATTTACTTTAAAGCTTGAGATAGCTTTGTCCGCAAGTAGCCTCGCAGTATTTGAGAGGATCTCAATGCTTTGCAAAATATTTAATGCAATCACCGGCAACATAACATTCAGCTCAAAATTGCCAGACTGGCCTGCAACACTAATCGTTGCATCATTACCTATCACTTGAGCACTGGCCATTGCAGCCGCTTCTGGAATAACAGGGTTTACTTTACCTGGCATGATTGAAGAGCCTGGTTGTAGTGCCTCAAGCTCGATTTCACCTAGGCCAGCAAGCGGTCCTGAATTCATCCAGCGTAAGTCATTGGCTATCTTCATTTGTGCTACTGCAAAGGTTTTAAGTTGGCCTGAAAGTCCCACTATCGCGTCTTGTGAACCGATATGATAGAAAAAGTTATTGCCTTTACTGAAGCGGATCCCGATGTTAGTGCTCAGGTTTTGGCTAAATAACTTAGCGAACTCTGGATCGGCATTAATACCTGTGCCTACCGCTGTTCCACCTTGACCTAACTCGTAAACTTTTTCTAAGGAATGAACAATGCCCTGACAGGCGTTATCTACTTGCGCTTGCCAGCCACTTAATGTTTGTGCAAAGGTCACCGGCATTGCATCCATCAAGTGCGTACGGCCAGTTTTGACGTGATGGCCAACTTGCTCTGCTTTTTGTTCAATACTACTAGATAAGTGTTTTAGTGCAGGCAGAAGGTCATACACTGCTGTGATTGCACTACTTACGTGAATCGCTGTTGGGATCACATCGTTTGAGCTTTGGCCCATGTTAACGTCATCATTAGGATGAATTGCGACACCGCTTAATTCAGTCGCTAGAGTAGCTATCACTTCGTTGGCATTCATATTTGAACTGGTACCAGAGCCAGTCTGAAAGACATCCACTGGAAATTGATCTAAGTGTTTACCATCAATTAGCTGCTGACAGGCACTCACAATTGCTTTTGCTTTATCACTTGATAGATGGCCAAGGGATTGATTGGTTTCTGCTGCGGCTTGTTTGATGTAGGCCAAGGCTTTGATAAAGCTACCTGGCATTGTGATCCCGCTAATAGGAAAGTTGTTTACAGCACGCTGTGTTTGCGCCTTGTAGAGCGCATGCTCAGGAACATCTAATGTTCCCATACTATCGGATTCTTGACGAAATGTAGTCATCGTTGCTCCTAATAAAAAGGGTTAAACTGCTGGCAGGTTTGGCACGCATCTCGCTGTAGCTTCAAAAATTGCCGTGACGAAGTATGGTGATGTTTATAAAACCGTTTTAGTGCCAACAAAGGTTTAAATAATTGATCCATGCATTGTTTACGTATGGCGGTATCAACGAGTGGATCGGCAATCTGTTCTAACAGTTCGGACAATGTATTTTTAAGATAAAGCTCTTGCAGCAGCGGGTTATTATGGCGTTCGTACCATTTCGCCATGCCTATGCCTGCCGAAATATATTCCGCAACCAAGAGCGGCGCCTCGAGTTGTGGTCGCTGGCAGTGGCGATTAAGCTTCGCACGATAAGTTTGTAATAAAGTAGCTAGCTGCATAAATACAAAACCAAACGATGTAATGATAATGGTTATCATTACATCGTTTGGTTGGCAATTCAAGCTTTAGTATTCGCACTGCCAAACAATTTGTTTAGCATTCACCATAGCAGCTCACTATGAGTCTGAAATGAATTTAAGAAAGTGTGATTGAGCTTATACCAATTGCACTAAGTCTCCAATCAATTTGAAGGGTGAAATACCATATTAGCGTCGTTAAAAATTTCTCATTTAGAACAACTAAATAGCAAAATTTTTGCCTAGCTACTAAAGTTATTTCTCCGCTTCAATTAGCTCATTTACCTAATACAATTGGTATTAATTATAGCCGAGGAGATATTGCTGTTCTGAATGCTCTTTCTCTTGTTCTTCGAGTTGCATCAGGTTGGCGACTTCTTGTCGGTAAGCGCGACTTTTCGTGAAGGTATTTTTACGCTTCTTCAGAACAAGTCCTTCGCTTTTAAGTTGGCTTGGCATTTGGGTGATCTCTGAAATTTTCATGCTCGCTTCTCCTCTTAGTACTCTTTAAACTTAGCAGAAGTTGTACCAAAATAAATTTCTTTTCTAATTTTAATTGCTTAGTGGAAGTTTTAGCTATTTGCCTTGCAATTGAGATAGATTCTTGCCTCAATGGGGCGCATAAATCGATCAAAATAGTGCAAACGAGATGACAAAACCATACTCTCAAGCGTGTGAAAACAATAAACAGCCAATATTAGAAAAGCTCACTCCCTATCTAAATAAACCGTTGGAAGTGTTAGAGGTAGGCTCTGGTACGGGTCAACATGCGGTGCACTTTGCTGCGGCGTTACCGCATTTAACGTGGCAGACGGCGGACAGGGAGGTTAATCACGTAGGTATTCAAGCGTGGCTTGATGATGCAGAGTTAGAGAATGTTTTACCGCCACTCGCACTAGACTTACACCATGCGTGGCCTGTTAATCAGCATTATGATGTGATCTATACTGCTAATACCTTGCACATTGTGTCATCAACGCTCGTTGAGCGCTTAATCGCAGGAGTAGGACGACACCTTAAAGAAAGCGGCTACCTGATAGTTTATGGGCCGTTTAATTATCAAGGTGAATTTACCAGCGAGAGTAACCGAGAGTTTGATGCTTATTTAAAATCGCAAGACAAAGAGAGTGGCATTCGCGATCAAGAATGGGTATTGGCGCTTGCAGCAGAGCAAGGACTTACACTACAGCAAGACTATGCGATGCCGGCTAATAATCGCTTATTGGTGTTTAAACGGTAGTTTTGCTTGGCACTCGGTAAAGTAATGCTCGAGTGCGTCAGCTTCGCGCTTGGTAAAATCCTCAAGCGCTTGTTGAAAGTCAGGTTGAAATAAGCGGTGATACGATTGCCTCCACACCGGCTCAAAACCCCTCACTAACTTGTGCTCACCTTGAGCGCCCGCGTCAAAGACTGCAAGCTGATTAGCAATGGCGTACTCTATGCCTTGATAGTAACACAGCTCAAAATGCAAAAAGTCGTAACTATCCTCAATTGCGCCCCAATAGCGACCATACAAGGTATCACCATCCACAAGATATAAACTGGTGGCAATAATTTCGTGGTTTAAGTAAGCGCAGCAAAGAAGAAGCTTATCTGGCATTGAGGTGATAACTTGCTGAAAAAAGTCGCGAGAGAGATAGCCGTGGTGCCGCGAGCGTTTAAGATAGGTGAGCTGGTAACTGAGAAAAAAGGCATCGAGTTGTGCTGTGCTTATTTCTCTGCCAACAGTCCAGCTTATGTTAATACCTTGGGCGGTCACAGCTTGGCGTTCTTTCATGACCATTTTACGCTTTCTTGATGTGAGTCGTGCGAGAAAATCAGCGAACTCGGCGTAACCTTGATTATGCCAATGAAATTGCACATTGCGGCGCATCGTTAAATGACTTTGAGTGAGAAAATCGCTTTCACGACAAAAATTAATATGGACTCCACTAATGCCTTGTTGGGCGAGGCTCGTGAGCGTAGCGTCAATATATTCAAGCAAGCAAGAAGATAGACGTTTCGTTAATATTCTTGGTCCTTGAGTTGGCGTAAAGGGGACGCCACACAGCCATTTCGGATAGTAATCTAATCCATGGCGCTCGTAAGCTTCAGCAAAAGCCCAATCAAAAACGTACTCGCCATAAGAGTGCGATTTAATATAGCCTGGTAAAATGGCAATCAACTCGCCTTGGCGTTCAATCATTAGGTGATGCGGTATCCAGCCAGTCTCTTTGCTGGTGCAGCCGCTCAACTCTAATGCAAGCAGCCAAGCGTAGCTCGTAAATACATGTGATGGTGAAACACAGTCCCACTGTGCTGTTGTCACTTCAGTTAGAGAATGAATAAACCTGTGTTGGTACTCAGTCATTGTGGCCGTCAAAAAATGCGAGCAGTGCTTGCTCAAAGTTGCTGTAATCAGGGTTAAACGTGATCCGCGCAAGAGCGGTGTATTGCGTCATGCTTTTCTCGTGACGCTCGCCAAAATGGACGGTTTTACCTGTGCGGCAGTTAATGAAGGCTTGGTCTTCTAAGTGGTAACTGGTGCAATTACGATAAGGCCCTTTGCGGCCGTAAAAAATATGTTCAGGTGGCTGCAAAATACCAATATGAGACATATCGACAATGTTGTCGGCTTTCACGCTCCGATAATTCACACCTTGCTTAGTCGATGGCGTTTCCGAGTAGATAAATTGAGTCAATGTTGATTTAGGTTGCCATTTTTCTAGCAGCTTTGCCGTTGCATGATTGTCTATGGTGGTATCGACATCGCTATAGCTGATAAACATCGGTACATCTGGCAAAGTGGTGAGTGATTTTAGTGGCGCCATAGCCTGATGGGCTAACGTTGCGCCATGCCATGGGAAAGATTCATATTTGGCGAAATCCAAATCGGCGTCTTCATCTATCCAATTGACAAATGGCACGTAATCAATCCATTTGGCTAGCCAACCGTTCTTATTATGTGGTTCTGTGGCGGGTGAGATAAGTGCAACAGAGCCTAAATTATTGGGCTTGTGCTTCGCTATGCTACTCAGCACCATGGCGGCACCCGTGGAGTAACCAAGTACGGAAAAATGCTTAAAATCTTGGCTCGTCTGTGCGATGGCATAATCCGTATGGGTTTGCCAATCGTCAATATCAACTTCGGTTAAATCGCTTGGTGCAGTCGCGTGGCCTGGCAGTAACATGGTTCTGACATTATATCCCGCTTCATAGAGCGCTGCCGCAAGGTAGTGAAAAGTAAAAGGAGAATCGGTCAGACCATGGATAAGTAAAATGGCGTGATCTTTGTTGTCATGCTCAAGTGAAAATGGCGCGATTAAGTCACTTACCTTGGGGTTTTTCAGGTTGAGTAATGTTGCAGTGGGCGTCATTAACGGGCACGGCAGTGTAGCGCGAGGATTGCGGCTTTCAATAATTTGCTTGGTAGAATGAATATAATCGTTATAGTTTTTTATATTCCCTACATCGACGGTGACGGGGCCTTTATCGATTGCTTCGCGGAATAATCCCGATGCTTTGCTCTTGGTGAATAGCGACATATCACTCACTTGGGTAACACAGTCTTGTGCGATGACCAAAGGTGGGGCAAGC
This sequence comes from Pseudoalteromonas sp. BMB, assembly GCF_001709235.1. Classification (NCBI taxonomy): domain Bacteria; kingdom Pseudomonadati; phylum Pseudomonadota; class Gammaproteobacteria; order Alteromonadales; family Pseudoalteromonadaceae; genus Pseudoalteromonas; species Pseudoalteromonas sp. BMB. The sequence goes on along the minus strand of NZ_MBQA01000035.1, from coordinate 36,875 downwards.
AGGCTAAAAGCAAATACTGTGGAGGTAAGGTAGTGGCGCATAGTCGGTCCTTATGAGCATAAAATCACATGCAGTATAGCGAGAACAGATGACGATAAAAATGGTTAGCGGATCGGTAATATGCGTTTTGCAAAAGTTTGCTTGAGGACAATCGTTGATTCAATCCCGCTAATCACCTTACAGGCGCCCAATTGATGCTTGGCAAATTGTTCATAGCTGGGCAAATCCTTTGCTACGATTTCCAATAGGTAATCATGACTTCCGGAGATCACCGAACAGCTGATCACCTGATCTTCAGATTCCACGTGTTGTTCGAATAAATGCGCTGCAGTTGCGGTATTTTCACTGAGTTTTATAAATGCATAAACCAGGATACTTAGGTCAACTTGCGCTCTATCCAGTGCTGCATGATAGCCTGAAATTACTCCTATATCTTGCAAGCGTTTTACGCGTCGAAGACAGGGAGTATCGGAAAGGTTTGCCTTTTCGGCGAGTGAGGCATTACTCAAACGTGCATTATGCTGCAAGGCGTTAAGGAGCAATTTGTCCTTGGCATCTAGATTTACCGACATAAACCAAATAAAAGAGTGATTCTTGCTAATCAGTATTAAACTTTTAGAGAAAATTGGCAAATTATGCTCGTGGTGATTTGCTAGCCTTAACTGTGGAATAATCACGAGAAGTAATAATGAGTCCATTAGCCGTACAATTTGACGCTTGGATTAGAGGTCCGTTTGTGGACCTTAACGACAAGCTTGAACATCTTTATTGGCAGCAACAGGATAAAGCAAACGTTGAAGGCGTTGGTGAAACGCTAAAAGCACAGTTATTAGAAGAAGGTAATCAACTGATCCAAGCCTTGCTAGAAGAAGGCAATACCGACGAAGGCTTTGAGCAAGCATTCGACTTACTCGGTAACGTTGGTCTATTTATGGCAGCATGTAGACGCCATGAAATTACCGAGCCAAGCCGTGAAAAGGTGTCTCCACTAACACAAGCATCGGCATTGGCCATGCACATTGGTGCCTCTTTGGGGGTTACGCCGCGCTTTGCAACGGCTCATCTCACCACACATAACCGCGCAATCAACGGCGTGTATAAGCGCTTTACTTCTCATCCGGCAGAGCGCTTATTCATCGACTACAATACTCAGGCCATTCTTGCCTATAAACGTGCGTCCGAATCGTTAATGAAGGTGCATCATTTGGGAATTTCTCATCCCATGTCATTGGTGCTACTGAAACAAGTTAAGCAAGCGCTGCTTGAGGTGATAGAGTCTAATCGAGAGTTATTTAAGGAACTAGATACCGAGGCATTCTTTTACGTTGTACGACCCTATTACAAACCTTACCGAGTTGGTAAAGAGGTCTATCGTGGTGCAAACGCTGGAGATTTTGCGGGTATCAATGTTATCGATATGATGTTGGGGTTATGCCCGGCTAATGATATTAGTTATGGTCAAATGCTGGTGGAAAAATTCCTCTATATGATGCCAGAAGACCAAGCAACCCTGCGTGAATGCATGCGTACGCCTAATTTAATGGATGCGTTTCTGAGCGCATTGAAAGGGCCGAAAAGTGATTGGTTTGGCCCTGCCTGTAGCTTGTTTATACAAGTGTGTAAGCTGCATGGAGATACGGCCATACAACATCACAATCAACTCGTCGAAAAGTATATCGCCAAACCTTCGCAAGCAATGCAGCAACAGCACTTAAGCAAAGTGACCGCCAGTGGTCCACCGATTGAAGTCTTACTCAAAGAACTCGCAGACTTAAGAGATAGGCGAGCCGCTGCTGAGCGCGCTGATATCTTTACTCGACATCATGATTTAAAACGATTACGTCAAGCAATAGGGGTTAAGCATGAAGCAATATAGGGATGATTTTCACTTGCCTACGGGTCGCTATTTATTGAGTCATTCCGTTGGTCGTATGTTGAAATCTGCAGCGGAAGATTTCCATCAGCAATTTATGGTGCCGTGGCAACAACAAAATCAAGAGCCTTGGCAGCAGTGGCTAAGCGGTATTGATCGCTTTACCTCAGCCCTAGCTTCCCTATTACACACTGATGCGCGCCTGTTTTGTCCGCAAACAAACCTTTCCAGTGGTGTAACGAAATGGGTGATGAGTTTGCCCGAAAGTGGCATTCGCAAAGTGCGCGTATTGATGAGTGAGCAAGACTTCCCAAGCATGGGATTTGCGTTACAAAACGCGCTGGACAATATTGAGATTGTTTATATTCCCGAAGCGATGAATATGCACGATCTAAGTGTGTGGCAGCACTATATTGACGAGCAAATTGATTGGGTATTTGTTAGTCATGTTTATTCGAACAGCGGTCAGCAGGCGCCTGTTGCTGACATCATTAGCCTTGCTAACCAATATGGTTGTCGAAGTATTATTGATATTGCTCAGTCACTTAGTGTATTACCAATAAATTTAAGCGAGTGGGGCGCGGATTGCGTTATCGGCTCTTGTGTGAAATGGAGCTGCGGTGGCCCTGGCGCAGGTTTCATCTGGGTGAATGAGGATGTCTTGCCTTATTGCGAACCAAAAGACGTTGGCTGGTTTTCGCATCAAAATCCATTCGAGTTTGATATTCATCATTTTGCGCTGAGTGAAAGTGCGCTGCGTTTTTGGGGCGGTACTCCAAGTGTGGCACCTTATATCTATGCGGGGCACAGCCTTGGCTATTTTGCCGAGCTTGGGATTGAGCAAGTAAGAGCGTACAACTTTGCTTTGTTATCTCAGTTACAAGCGGCATTGCCTGAATTTTATCGCTCTCCTACAGCACAGAGTGCTTGCTCTGGGACCGCTATTTTGCATTTTGGCTCGCAGCATGAGGCAGTGATGGAGCAGCTTAAGCACGCAGACATTGCTGTGGATAATCGTCGCTACGGTATTCGTGTCTCACCACATATTTATAATAGTCAGGAGGACATCGCGCAGTTGGTGCGGGTTATCAACGAAAGCTAGTTTCCTAATCCTAGTGCTTTTTTGGTCTTCTTCTTCACCGAGCGCCAATGTGTCATTGGTTGCTTGGGCGCGCGCGCTATCAATGCGTTAAAATCAATTTCTTCTGCAAGTACCTCTCCTTGATGCGCCAAGATCACGGAGTGGGGTTGTAGTGCCTTTACTTTGGCAAGAGATTGACGATACAAGCGTGGATAGAATACCGGAAAAGGCGCAACAAATTGCCCTTTCACTTTTACCGTCAAATCCGCCACATAGATGCGCTTACTGGGGAGATGATACAAGCTCAAATCTCTATCCGTATGACCGGGGGTGTGTATCGCTTGCCATTCGTTAAAGTAGGGTAAGTTATCACCGTCGGCTAGGTAAAAGTCTGGTGATAATTGTCTTGGATACCAAAGGTTACGCTTGGCCTTGCGCTTTCTCCCTGCAACCCAAAGTGCCAGCGCCATATCGGAGAGGTGCATCATGACACCATCAATACCACGATACCACTGACTGGGGGCATTTGCGGCCGCAATCTTTGCGCCCGTGAGTTTTTTGAGTTTGTGCGCGCCACCGGCATGATCTGGGTGCATATGCGTGACCACAATCAGCTTGAGTGCGCTTAGTGGCTTTTGCAGTTGCAGGATGTAGTTGCAGACCAACTCAACATCGGCACGACAGCAACCGTCGAGTAACAGCAGGCCCGTTTCGTGCTCAACCAGATAAATATGTTGAATATAGCCTTCTAAGACATGGATTTTCATTCGTCACACTCATTTCCCCAATCAGATCTCAACATAGCATAGGTTGAAGACATCTGACCAGTTGTGTGTGGAAGTGATAAATCGCAGACATAAAAAAACCGCAATTAAGCGGTTTTCTTATAAGTGATGGCGGAGAAGGAGGGATTCGAACCCTCGATAGGGCTACAAACCCTATACTCCCTTAGCAGGGGAGCGCCTTCAGCCACTCGGCCACCTCTCCGGCGCAATACTTTAAAAATGGCGGAGAGATAGGGATTTGAACCCTAGATACGCTATTAACGTATGCCGGTTTTCAAGACCGGTGCTTTCAACCACTCAGCCATCTCTCCATGGGCAAAGATAATACTTAGCGATTTAGGCGCTGTAAACCGTTTTTAAACTGTTTGCTTAAAAAATGTGCTAAAAGTAAGGTTTTTTTAAAATTGTGCTAGAAATTAGCGGTTTGACGAAGAGGTTTTGTACAAAAATGCTGGTTGAAGTGGTGCTTTTATGGTCTATTGAAACAAATGCTGACGAGAGCATGGCGGGTTGGGACGCCATGCTCTGTGCAGACTTACTTATACATAATCACGTCTTTTAACGCTAAGTGTTGACCACATACTGCCAACCACTTCGTCCAATTGATATGACGTTGTTTAGTTGGTTGTGTTTGGTTAAACGTGTTTTGTGATGGGCTGCAAGGTGCAGCTGAATTAAGCATGTCTGGCTCCTAATAAGCTATGATTGAAAACAAGGCTATTTTGCACGCAATTTGTTTAAATTTAAAACGATAAAAATTGATGTTTTCGGATAAAAATAACTAATGAATTAATGGTTTGTTCATTTTTATTTTAATGGATTTTTTGCATGGTTATGCATAAGTGTGATTGTCTTTATTAGGCTGCATCCCAATTAATATGGGTGTTTGTGGTTTTTGTTTTTTATTTTTGGTTTTAGTTTTGGTTTTTTATTCATATAAGTTGAGCTTTTGTATTTAAGGGTTTTTATGCTGGTGGTAGTCAACCCTTTAGCGGGTGCTGAGGGGAAAGCGCAAATTGCATGGTTAAAGCAACAATTAAAACAACAACAGTTGACGGCAACGTGGTTTAATACCACTGGAAACTTTGTCGCAGATAGGGACGCAATTGCTCAAGCAGCTACGGCGGAAGTGAGCGTGGTGGTGATTGGGGGGGATGGCACTTTGCACCTAGTCGCCAATGCCATTGCTGAACGGGATAACACGCTTGCGCTGCTGCCAGCGAGGACGGGCAACGATTTTGCTCGGCAGTTTCATTATTCCAAAGCACAGTGGCGAGCAGCTGTATTTTCAGACAAGATCTCGAGTATTGATTTGGGTAAAGTGGACGGGCGCTGGTTTGTCAATGTTGCTGGGATTGGCTTTAACGCGCATGTCATGAATAACTTAGGACAGACCAAACGGCTAGGAAAGCTGAGCTATACCTATGCGGGATTAATGTCGCTGTTTACTGCCAAGCTCATTCGCTATCACAGCAATGCGTGGCCTGAGCAGGGTATGATGTTGTTACTTGCGAATGGCAAACACTTTGGGGCAGGGTTAACTCCTGCTCCTATGGCTTGTCTTGATGACGGTCAGTTGGAGCTGCTGTGGTTCACGCCGCAAACGCATTGGCAGCGGGTGGTATTGTTTGTCAATATGCTACTTAAACGTCATATGGGCACAAGAAATGTGCACCACGGTCGCATTACAGAGCTTTATATCGCACAAGAGGGATATGACATCGAGGCTGATGGTGAGATTGTTGGGCGCACGCCTGCGACGATAACTTGCTGCCGCCGAGCTCTGAACATAAAAAAAGCGCCATTATAAAATGGCGCTGAAAAGTAAGAAGCTAAAGCATTGGTAAGACTTCAACTTCTAACTGGGGACCGAATGGACAACCAAGCGTAGATGCGATCTAAAGGCGTGAGTACAATCGCATTACCTAGGATGACCAAAATAAATCCAATAAAGGTGTTTTGCTGCCACTCAAAGCCTTCAAATAAGGTACTCAAGGCCACGGCAACAAAAGGAAATAACACTATCAAATAACTCGCTTTCTCAGGACCAATATTCTTGAGTAGTGAGAAATAACAACCAAAGGCAATAACGGTGCCAAACACGCTGAGGTAAATCAGAGACCACCAATATGATGCCGGCGCTTGGTTGATAAACTGATGTTCACTAAAGGCGACATAGGTTGCTAACATGACAGCGCTGTAAAGCATACCCCACGCATTTCCCGCCATAACATCAATTTGCTGATTGGAATTGCGTACGCTCACCATATTACCGAGTGACGCGACCACTGTTCCTAATAGAGCTAATGATAATCCCAAGAAGGCCTCGCTTTGCAAATCAAATGCGACCAAATCGTGCCAAAACAAGCTGACTATCCCAAGCGTGCCCAGTGATGCGCCAAAGTAAATTCGCTTTGCAATAGGTTTGGCAAAAAATAACTTAGTATTGACGATGTTAACGACCAATAATAATGAAAACGCAATTGAGGCCATCGCTGACGTTAAATGTGCCTGAGCCCAATACAAGAAGAGATAGTTAGCACCAAAATTACACAGCGCTAAGAGGATGAAAAAGCCGTGATCTCGGCGAGAAAATCGCATTGGCACACGCTTATAGATGACAAACGCCCACATACAAACCGCGGCGAGGCCAAAGCGGTAAAACAGCGACACAAACTCGTTGATGCTGCCAAGTTGGTATTCAATGGCAAGCCATGTTGATCCCCAAATCAACACAGTGATGGCGTAAAGAAATAGATTTTTCATGATCGGCTCTAGATTCAAACAGCAGTGGAAGTCTGTAGTTTACGCTGTTATTCTGTATAAGCTATATACAGAATTTGCTAATTTATACCTATACAGATTATTGCTTATGAGTACCGTTATTCAACGCCAACATTCCGCCTTTCTCTATCAGCAGGTGATCCAAATGATCTTGTCGATGGCAGAACAAGAGTCTATTTTACCGGGCGAAAAGCTTCCCTCATTGCGTGTTATGGCGCAAAACTTAAATGTCAGTATCCCAACGGTAAAGCAGGCCTATCAAGCACTTGAAGATCAAGGAAAAGTCATTGCCAAAGAGAAGTCCGGCTACTTTTTATGCCACAGAGCTTCGCACAACGACTCACCGAAGCGTGCACGATTGCCCGCCAAACCTGTGGTGGTTAACAAGCAGGCGTTGATTGAACAAGTGTATAAGGGGATCCATCAGCCACATGCAATCCCCTTAGGTATCGCCAACCCCATCGCCATTGCTGGTACCGAGCAGGTTCTTGCCAAAATTATGCGCCGCGCAATGAAAGAAGCAGGGAATGAACTCATTAATTATGGTCCTATGGATGGTTTAGATAGTTTAAAAAAGCAAATCGTGCGGCGTTATTTGGATATGGGCTTAGCAATAGATATGGATGAAGTGGTGATCACCAATGGCGCGCAAGAAGCATTGGCGATTGCGTTACAAGCGGTGACCAAGCCCGAAGACGTGATAGCGATTGAATCCCCCTGTTATTTTGGCATTGTTGAACTGGCTGAAAACTTAGGGTTAAAGGCCATTGAAATACCTGTTTGCCCGGATGATGGCATTTGGCTGAGCGACCTTGAACGGGCACTTGAAAAGCATGATATTCGAGCGTGTGTGTTTTCTACCAGTATTAGTAACCCGCTTGGTAGCTTTATGCCAGATACGAGACGTGCGCAGCTGGTGGCACTATTAGAGCAACGTGACGTGGTGTTGATAGAAGACGATGTGTATGGCGATTTATATTTTACCGAGCAGCGCGGCATACCGGCACAAGCATTTAGCCAAAAGGGTTTAGTGATCACATGTGCGTCATTTTCAAAAACCGCAGCGCCCAGCTATCGAGTGGGTTGGATGGTCGCCAGTCAATTTAGTGCAAAAGCAAAGCGCATAAAACGTGCGTTGAGTTGCTCGTCCTCTTTAATGAACCAATGGGCATTGGCGGACTTTCTCAGCTCCGGAGGCTACGAGCGCCATTTAAAGTTGGTCCGTAAACGGTTAATTGAGAATCGAGACCGTATGATCCAAGCGGTGAATGTTGCATTTGGTAGTGAGGTAAGAGTCAGTCGCCCGCAAGGCGGTTGTGTGCTGTGGTTAGACTTAGGTAAGCACGTCGATGGTGCCTTGTTGTTCCAAAAAGCCTTGGAGTGTGGGATCAGTATTACGCCTGGTACGCTATTTAGTGCCAGCAAAAAGTATCAAAATTGTATACGGATCAGTTATGGCTTGCCGTGGGATGCGTCGGTAGAGCAAGCGATTAAAACGCTGGGGGAATTGGCTGATGCACAAAGGAAAGGGTTGGCATAACGTACCCTTAATTAAATGTAAGTTATGCCAAGGTCAGATTATTTAAATTTAAACAGTTGGTACTCTGACATGGCGGGGATAGACTTTGCGACAATGGCTTCGTTTTTCGCGATTTGTTCAAAGTCGCCACACAGTGCGTCGGCTTTTTTCTCAATAGATTCTGCCTGTTGTTCAACTTTGGTTTCGATTTGCGTTGCGAAGTTTTCCATACGTTGTTCAAAGCTGCTCATATCACCGTTTGCATCTGACATTTCGTTGCCAATCGCAACCAGTAAGCTACCTATCGATTGCATCATGGCACCTTGTACTGCGGTCTCGATTTTTTCTTCAAACTGATTATCAAAATTTTGGCCAAACTCATCAAAGGTTTGCTTGCCCATCACAAACGCACCTTGCTGATAAAACGTATTTTGCACTTCTGTTTCGAGGTCATCGATCACAGCATGGATGCTATCTAAACTAGTTAAATTAAAGGTTTGCGCCACTTCATTAAGGGCAACGCCCGCTAGTTTTATGCCTTCAAAAGCAATATCAGCCACTTGTGGTAGGCGGCCTCTTAGTTCATCACCATATTGCGTGAGCATCGTTTTTTGCTGTGTATTAAGTGCGATGCGCTCGCCATTGAGTGTCAGTTCGCCAAGGTTGTTGATCTCAGCTGTTTTGTTTTTGGCCGTTGTGATCACCAAGTTATCAGGTGTGATCCTAACGTCATTTTGAAATTCTACTTCACAATTGTCACCGCTAAACGTGATGTTATTTTTTTCGTGTGCAGCGACGGTGGTTGTCATCATTGTTGCTGCTGTTAGTAGTAAAATTTTATTCATGGTCGATCCTTATTGGCTCAGTTGCATGATTGTTGTTACAAGAACAATGCCAAATATAAACTCAAATAAAATCAATGTATTGTGTTTTATTGTTGAAAGTTAATGTGTTCTAAAAGTGATGAAATTGACTAAAATATAGTTGTTTTTGTCAAAATGAATTAGGCAATAAAAAATTTTTATTGTAAGGATAAGAAACTCTCACTTTTCAGAATGACAATTTAGCGCTAAATAGTGATCTTGAGAGACGGCTCTCATTTTATTAATGACTATTTTATTTTGGAGTTAGTTGTGGGTAAGACATTCTCTTACGATGCGCTTGATGATGATTTTGCAGACGATGAATTTGAAAAGTTGGGTCGTAACCAACATGACAAGCAAAAGCGTAAAGTCAAAAGAAAGCTAGACGACTACTTAGAGCAAAAACGCCTACGTAGAAATCTAGGCGATGATGATTTCGACTATATTGATGATTGATCACTAGACGTCATCTACGAGTCTAGCACTGACAGTAATTCAATTTGGCTGTGTGATTAAGCAGGGCTGTGGGTTACTCAGTGCGATGTCTGAGTTACTGTGTCGTTGGTGATAGCCAAGCAAGTGATGAGATATCCAGATAGTAAGCAGCCGCAAATATGCGGCTGTTTTGTTTTTATACGATTGGTATTAATCTTTAAAAGATTTATGGCAGTCTTTACAGCCTTTTGCCCAATCTTTAAATGCAGAAGCAATCAGCTTTTTGTCACCAGAGTCAGCTGCAACAGCCAGTGCTTGAGCATACTCGGCAAATTGCTTGGCTTTACCATCGAACTCAGCTCTGTTTGACCAAACGGCTGGTAGGGCATCAGTATTGCCTTTGTCAGAACCGTCGATAAATGCTTCCCAAGGCATTTGCGATAATTGCGCAGCATTGTGAGCACGTTGCTTAAATACTTCAGCATCAAATGGCACTTTGCCTTTTAGCATGTCGCCCATATTGCCAATCTGGAAACGGATCAATTGGAAAGACGCTTGGCGGTATTCAATTGCATCTTCAGCCGATTCAAACATAGTGTTAGCTTGCGCTGTTGCTGCAAGACAGCTAAATAGTGTGACGGTAAGTAGTTTCTTCATAGTAAACCCCTAATATTTTTCCCTATTTTCAATGTAAATTACAAATATAATCAAACAATTGCGATAAGTGCCCTGTGACGGAGGCAACTAGTTTTAAATAATCAACTCTCGATGTCTTTGAATATCATGCCCCTGCGCATACTGCGGGTGGCTAAAAAGATTTCTCCAAGCAAAGAGACAAACGCGCCAATAAGCAGCACCATAGCCGCGATAAAACAAGACGATAAAGTAATACCCAATGGCATACTGTACAAGTGGGACATGAACAGCAGCATAACCACTGCACACACAAGCAACGCACTGAGTACACTCATGCTAAATGCAACGTGAATAAAACGAGACCGTTTTAACAGTGCGCGCATTTCACGGCTAAAGTGCATTTTGAGTTCTTCATCTTGCGTGGTATTAATCTTACGATCGAGTAAACGCGCCCTATCCGTGATCCGTGCTAAGCGGTTTGATAGTACCCCTAAGGTCGCAGCAATACCCGTAATTAAAAATACAGGGGCAACGGCGGTTTGGATAACTTTGGCCATCGTGAGAATGCTAACGACTTCTGGATTCATATAGTTACCTCGTTAATTCCAGTTTAGTTTTGATAAGGTGTTGGGTTGCTCACCGATGAGGGTTTGCATCACTCGGTTGCGTTCATCAAGCAAGATGACTCTAGGAATGCCTTTATTGGCATACGTGTTGTACATATCTCGATTGGGATCGGCAACAAAATGGATGGGCAATTGCATGGCTTCGTTGAACTGCTCAAGTGTAGTGTTAGTTTCTTCTCGGCCAATGGCAACGATGGTTAACTCGGCCTGGGTGAGTAATTCAGATTGTTTTAGTTCACTCAATAAACGTTGCGAATCAGAGCACCAAGTCGCGAATAAAATCACCAGCTTTTTGTGATTAGCATCGAACCTAACAGCCTGGTTTTTGATATCCGTAAACTGCAAATGTTTAAAGGTGTCGCCAGTGTGGATATAGGTCTGATAGCCATTGTCTGCTTGTGGTAGCGCTTCGTTAGAGGCCTTGCAGCCGCTAAATCCGGTAGCGAGTACGGTGCTAAGTAGTAACATTTTTATTGTTGTTTTCATGCCTATCCCTTGATTCCATGTCAGTGTTTTGAAGTCTTGCGCACATTTCAGTATATTGCCCGACTTAGATGATTTCTTAAAGTCCAATTTCTTATAGCCGTTGATATGATTTATCTTTCTTTATTTGGGCTTGCTTTTATTGCCGCAACCTTATTACCTGCGTCGTCGGAGCTGGCGCTGAGTGGGCTCGTTGTGAAACAACAGGGTGAATTAGTTTGGTTATGGCTGGCTGCGACAACAGGTAATTTACTTGGTAGCTGTGTGAACTATTATCTTGGCTGGTTTATCGCTAAGTGGCGGGATAAGCGCTGGTTTCCGGTTTCTCAACAGCAATATGATAAGGCTTGTGGACTATTTAATCGTTACGGCAAGTTTTCATTGCTATTTGCTTGGCTCCCCATAGTCGGAGATCCTTTGACCGTGGTAGCGGGGTCTCTACGGACCTCTTTTGGGTGGTTTTTTGTATTAGTCGCACTCGGTAAAGGCGCTCGTTATGCACTGGTGATTTACCTTGCCTTACAGATGATTTCTTAACACCAGAAGGCAAGGAAGTGAATATCAGGGTCTTATCGCTTAGTTTAGCTTCTGTACCAATCGAGTGTGAGTGACACTGAATCAGCAAACCGTAAAGCGTGCGGTTTATCTACGGTGACTTTTGCATATGTCACGTCTTGATGTTGGTGACATTCAGCAAGTATGTCAGCCACTAATTTCTCAAGTAACAAAAAATGCCCTTCTTCTACCAGTGTGATGACAGCTTTGGTCACCGTTTTGTAGTTAAGCGCGTGAGCCACGTTATCATGATCTAAACATGCCGTATCCGCTGGGTAATGAATTTCAATATTGATCACGACATCTTGCTTTTTTTCCCGCTCCTCGGGATTAAAACCAATAAAGGTACGTAGCCTTAAATTCGTCACCTTAATAATGGCATTCGACATAGCGTGCTTATCCTTTCACTAACTGTAAAAATTCGTTGCGGGTTTTGGGGTCGCTTCTGAAGTTACCAAGCATGACAGACGTTCGCATACTAGAGTTTTGTTTTTCAACCCCACGCATCATCATACACATATGTTTGGCTTCGACGATCACGCCAACGCCTTTTGCGCCGGTGACTTCCTCAACGGCCTTGGCGATTTGATGAGTTAGCTGCTCTTGGATTTGAAAGCGTCGGGCAAACATATCAACAATGCGGGCAAATTTAGACAAGCCAAGCACTTTACCGTTAGGTATATAAGCGATGTGACAACGGCCAACGAAAGGTAGAAGGTGATGCTCACACATAGAGTACAACTCTATATCTTGAATCAGCACCATATCATCGGCATCCGAGCTGAATACCGCGTTATTGGTGATTTCATCCAGTGTTTGACGGTAGCCCTTAGTCAGATACTCCATCGCTTTCGCTGCGCGCTTTGGCGTATCTAATAATCCTTCGCGGTCTGCATCTTCACCCACGGCTTCAATAATCGTTTTATAACTCTGTTGTAATTTGTCTTGCATAATGCGTTACCTCAAATGGCGGCCACCGTCGATTTGTACCGTGCGTCCTGTCATATAGTTGCTAGAGAGTATCATGTCGACACTATTGATAACTTCTTTGCTACCAGGCTCAATTCCCATAATAGACTTTTTCAAGGTTTTTGCCTTGTACTCATCACTATCGTCTTGATTAAAGATGATAAGTGAAGGTGCAACGCTATTCACTTTGATGTTAGGTGCAAACTTAGCGGCAAATGACCGAGTTAAGTTATCTAATGCAGCTTTACTTGCGGCATAGGCAATGTGTTTTGGACTGCCTTTTTCTACTACATAGTCAGTAATATGGATCACATCGCTGACGTTATTGTTGGCTGTCAATAAGTCGCTCAAGGCATGATTGATCAAATAGGGGACTTTAGCGTGGATCCGCATCATATTGTCGAATAATGCTGAAAAATCAGGGTTGTTGGCTTCACAATCCCAGCTCGATGCATTGTGGATGATGGCACTGAGTGCGTCGGTATGGGCACGAATTTGGTGGTTGAGTTGCGTGATTGCTTCTGGCTCGTCAAAATCAGCCTTGATACAAATGGCACCTTGCGATGCTAGTTCATCGATAACTTGATGTTTAGTGCGATACGTCAATATGACGGCTTGCTGTTTAGCGAGAAAGTGTTTCACCAAAGCAAGTCCAATGCGCTGTGCGCCACCAGTAATTAAAATAGGTGCAGCTGCGGGGCTCATACGTTAATCACCTTGTGAATTGAGAAATTAAGGTTGGCAGGATGAATAATTAGTTATCTCCTGCCAACATTACTATTGTTCGTCGTATACCGTAGGAATTGGTTGACGCTTGTGTTGTGTGCGCTGATAGATGGCAATAAGTTTGTCGTTTACTTCACTGCTAACAGGCTTACCTTCGAGGAAGTCATCAATATTGTCATAGCTTAGTCCCAGCGCTTCTTCATCGGAAAGGCCTGGGCGGTCGCATTCGAGATCGGCTGTCGGTACTTTATGTACTAGTCCCGCAGGTGCCCCGAGAAAAGCCGCTAGTGAGCGAACTTGGCGTTTTGACAGGCCAAACAAGGGCGCTAAGTCGCAGGCGCCGTCACCAAACTTGGTGTAAAAGCCAGTGATGTTTTCAGCGCTGTGATCGGTGCCGACGACTAAACCGCGAGTCAGGCCTGCTATTTCGTACTGCGCTACCATGCGCTGGCGTGCTTTTACGTTTCCTTTAATAAAATCCACGCTGGCTTGTGAAGGCAGTGGCACGCTTCCACCCGCCATGGCTGCAAGTGCTTGCTCGTGCATGGCATCCGCCGCAGGCTTGATGTTGACTGTTAAGCGCTGACTCGGTTGGATAAACTCAAGTGCAAGTTGCGCTTCATCTTCATCAGCTTGAACGCCATACGGCAAGCGCATGGCAATAAATTTATAAGCCCCAGTACCATGTTCAGCATTGAGTTCATCGATAGCTAGCTGGCATAGACGTCCACAAGTTGACGAATCAACTCCTCCGCTTATGCCAAGCACAAGGGTGAAGCAGCCAGAGGCTTGTAATCGTGCTTTTAAAAATGAGACACGTCGTTTGACTTCAAATTCCGGGTCAATAATTGGCTGAACTTTCATTTCGGCCATGATTGCTTCACGCATACTGGTTCCTCAATACTATCGGGGCGATAAACTTCTATTATGTTGGTGCTGACGCGCTTTTTAAAGCCCTAAATGTGCTTTGATGGTGGCGAGCTCTTGCTTTAATTGCTCAATCTCGGCAATTAAGCTTTCGATTTCGCTGTCATTTTGGGTGCCGGTTATGGCTTCTGCAGGCGCTGTTGATTCAACGACTTGGTCACCAAACAAGTGTTGATAACGACTTTCTCGTTTTCCAGGTTCCCTGGCAAGCTTAACTACATAATCATGTTCTTGCATCGCACTTAATGTCGCTTCAACGTCCTGTACGGAGCTGAACTCTGCGAGGCGGCCGCTGCGAGTACGCAATTCACCTGGAGTTTGTGGTCCACGCAGTAACAGCAAACAGATAATCGCTTTTTGTTTCGCGTTGACTTTAAGGTGGCCAAAATCACTGTTACAAAAGCGCTGGCTGTACTTGTCGACGCGGCCAGAGAGTGCTTCGTCGCAGGTAATTAAGCGTTTTTCTTGTAGGCGAGTCAGTGTGTCTAGCACATCATTTTGAGAGAGTTCCATCACCGGCTCGCGATTCGACTTTTGATTACACGCATTGGTGAGGCCGTTGAGTGACATGGGGTATTGTTCTGGGGTGGTGACTTGCTTTTCGATTAAGCTACCCAGTACGCGTTGCTCTTGAGTATCTAATTGCATCACTTTCCTTATTTTTGTTGTTGCTGATGAGATGTATAACATCATCTTGATAGTAGCAATATAATACCAATATTTACTGTAGCAAAGTGTGTGAGCTAACTTTGTTGGGCCGTAGACGAAGGTGCTTGCATTGTTTGCTGCGGTTTTATTTGCAGAAGTTTGGCTTTTAGCTCATCAAAGTCAATGGGTTTGGTGAGGTAATCATCCATTCCAGCATCAAGGCATTTTTCTCTATCACCTTGCATCGCGTTGGCGGTGAGTGCAACGATCACGCTATGCTGATGGATTTTTCCGGCAACACCTTGGCGGATCTGCTGTGCTGCCTGATAACCGTCCATCACCGGCATTTGACAATCCATTAGAATTACATCGTAAGGTTTGTTAGTTGATTGTAAGTGTGCAAGTGCTAACTCTCCATTTTCTTGGCAGACGACTTTTGCACCTAAACGCTCTAACATCGTCATCGCAACGGTTTGGTTTATCCGATTATCTTCCACCAATAAGATTGAGCGTGCTAACAGGGGTTCAGCACTGACCTGTGAGGCGGTTTTGACGAATGTCGGCTGGTCTGGATCTTGATAATCAGCGTTGAACACCTGAAGTGCTGCATATGGCGTAATGGGATAGTACACCCGCTCACAGGAGGAAAATAGCGAGAGCGTTTCGCTACTTTGCTCTTCAACGGCAACCATATGTACGATCTGCTGCTGTGTTAGCTGCGCTTTGAGTGCTTGTTGTTTTTTCCGCGGCGTGGCATTGAGTAACTTGGCATCCAAAATAACAGCAAGATGTGAAGATGGTTGTTGCAGTTGTGTCATGAGCATATCAAGTTGCTGCACGTGCAAGCACGTGATATGCCAAGGCTTCAGTAGTTTACTGTAGTCTTCATTGATTTCGCTTAATATATATAACGTTGAGTTATCAGACTTTCCATGCACGGTAATGGGTTTAGCTGCTGTTAGTAGTACATTACAGGAAAACGTGCTGCCAACGTGTTCTTTACTAAATGCTTGTAGATCGCCACCGAGCAATTGAGACAATTGCTTTGCAATGGTGAGACCAAGCCCAGTACCACCATATTGTCGAGTGGTTGATAAATCTGCTTGGGTAAATGAATCAAAAACTTTATTGAGCTTTTCCTTTGAAATACCGATACCAGTATCTTCGACACTGCACCATAACCGAGTTTGATCGCCCGTTTGTTCGGTATGGCAGCTTAATGTCACTGAACCATCATGGGTGAACTTAATCGCATTGCTTAACAAATTATTAAGGATTTGTTTGAGGCGATTAGGATCTGTTTGTGCGGTATGGACTTTCATACCTGATAAATCGATATGTAGCCGATTATTGTTGGCATCAGCGGCGCGCACAAAACCAGACAGCATATTACTTAACATCTCGATAAGGTCGAACTCAACAAATTCGATCGTTAGTTTACCAGCCTCTATTTTGGAAAAGTCGAGAATGTCATTAATGATGGTAAGCAAGGACTTCGCTGAACTATGTGCCAAAGAGAGCTGGTGGTGTTGAGTCGAAGTGAGTTGTGAGTGCATGACGAGCTCAACCATACCCATTACGCCATTGAGTGGAGTGCGTATTTCATGACTCATACTGGCTAAAAACTCTGCTTTCATTTTAGCGGATTGTTCTGCTAAGTCTTTATCAATGATGGCTTGATTTTTTGCTTTTTGATGGGCTTTATTGATAAAGAGGCTCCCTAGCATGGCGGCGATAGACTTCATTAAACGGAGATCGCTTTGACCCCAAACTGGACTTACAACATCGTACTCTGCACAAAGAACGCCTAAGGTTTGGTTTTTATGACTGATGGGGCAGCAAAGCATCGCCTTAATTTCAAAAGGTTCAAGGTATGTTGTAGTGAGGGCCATGGTTGCAGGGTGGTTTTCAGCTTGTTCCGCCGCAATTATTTGACCACTCTCAATTTCACTAAAGAATGCAGGCGCTATTGCTTTTCGCCAAGGAGGAAAGTGCTCTAAGTTATCCATCGCTGCATTTGAAAAACACACTGGGATCAGCTGGTTTTTATCCTCATTAAATTGCCAAATGCTCACTTTATTAACCTCCACTCCTTTTCTACAGGTATCTGCACAGAGTGTGAGTGCTTTGTTGAGATGGTTATTTAAGATGGCTTCGTGAGAGCTCAAATGGGCAAGGAGCTCATTATTCTTGGCGAATTTATCGTGTTCCATTTCCATGATTTTGCGTTTATGGATGTTTTGAATGGAACCAAAAATGTGGCTAGTGCGTTTGCCATTGCGAATAGAGCGCGCTTTCACTAGCACCCATAAGTCGTCCAGATTTTGGGTTTGGATAATAAATTCTTCTTCGAACTCATGGCCTGTTTTTATAAGTTCATCCACACAGTCTTGCAAACGCTTTCTGTGCAAACCCGCTTTGAAAAACTCTGTTGTATTCATCCAAGTGGGCTGAAATTGTCTCGGCACGCAGAAAATGCTACGAGTGACGTCCGACCAAATAATATCGCGTGTTTTGACGTTAATTTCCCATGCACCAACTTCTGCGAGTATGCCCATATTGGTCAGTGACAAAGCATTCCGTTGCAGTTGCGATAGCAGTCGAGTGATGAAGATAAATGCGGCAATAAAGATGATAATCAACGCGATGATAGCTAAGCGAAAAGGCCACACTGCAGTTGCCGCTGGTTGCCAACCAATGCGAGGCACGGCGTAGAGTTCCCATTCACCTGAGGGCACGTTGACACTAAATGCAATGGGGGCAAGCGAATGAATATTACTATTGCCATAAAAGTAATCTCCGTCTTGGCCTTTACCATCAACGCCTTGAATCGCGATCAGATATTGACTTTCTAATGCGGTAAAGTTTGCTTGTTGATACAGACTATCCATATCGAGCACGACAGAGAGTAAACCCCAGAAGTGAGTTTTGTCTGTGTAAACGGGAACTCTTGCGATTAACCCTGTGCCTCCTTGCAGCAACTCTAGTGGACCTGCCATCACGATTTCGCGACTTTCTTTGGCGAGTAATGCGCCGTATTTTTGCGTTGGATGGGTTTGATAGTCCAAGCCTATGGCTTTTTCATTGCCCTTCAATGGGTAAATATAGTCGAGCCGCATATTTGGAGCTGCTCCGATATTTCGAAGGATTTGGCTACTATCGAATAGGGGTTTTGCGAGCTGTTCGAAGCGAGCTTGAGAGAGTTCGGATTGACCAGAAAGGGCAATGCCTAGTCCTCTGACAAGTTGTACATTTTTTGCCAGAATACCTTCTATTTTAGTGCGGTAGACATTCACTTCCTCGGTCGAGCGGCTCTTTTCTATCGCGATTAAGCGGCGATAGTTTACTTGATCAACATACCATGCCACTGCGATGATCACGACTAGCAAAAGCCAGAAGCTATATTTCACAAAGCGAAATTTAAGTGGTGATGTCGATAGTTCAGAGATCATGGTGCTTCTGTGTTGAAGACGATGATTTAACTATAGTTCAGTCCTCGCAAAGCGAAATCTAATTAACCAAAATAAAATGCTTTAACTTGATTGTCTTATAACTGTGACAAAGTCGAGAATATTGGTTTATTAGCCAATGACATGCTATATCTTCTAGGCATAAATTAGCACTGGATACATTGTTAAGGGATGGTCATGCTTACTTGGATTAAACGAATTGTTGTCGCTCTGCTGTTACTGGTATTGCTTGGTACTGCAAGTATATATGGCTTGCTTGCGCTGAGCCTGCCTGCACTGGATGGTAAAGGAAGTACATCGGAGATTGATAATACAGTAACGGTAGCGCGCGATGCCATGGGGCAAGCTGTGGTGTCGGCTGACACCCGAGCAGATGCGTCGTATGGATTGGGTTTTGCACATGGTCAGGACCGCTTTTTTCAAATGGACCTGTTGCGTCGCAATGCCGCAGGTGAATTGAGTGAGTTATTTGGCTCGGCGGCCATTGGCCTTGATGAAAGCATGCGTTTCCATCAATTCAGAAAACGAGCAAAGCTTATCGTGATGTCCTTACCTGAGGCGCATAGGCAAATCCTTGAGCGTTATACACAAGGGGTGAACGATGGGCGAGTACAATCTGGCTTCACCAGTTTTGAATACCTGCTTCTAGGTGCAACTCCTGCACCATGGCAGCCAGAAGACAGCTTACTCACTATTTTTAGCATGTATCTAGACTTGCAAGCAGGTACTTATGAGCGCGATGAAACCCTAATTGCGCTTAAGCAGCAATATGGTCAAGATATGCTCGATTTTATCTTGCAGCCTAGTCAATATCAGGCTGCTTTGGATAACAGTGTAGTTACGGTATCGCCAGTTACTATTCCTGCATTACAGCAACAAGTCGTGCAAGCTCAGCCATCACATATTGCTGATGTGCCGCTTTACGGCAGTAATAATTGGGCCGTAACAGGTGCGCTTACAAAGACAGGTTCGGCAATGTTATCCGACGATATGCACCTTGGCTTAAATGTGCCGTCGATTTGGTATCGTGCCCAGCTTAATTATCAGGATCAGGGCCATGCAATTCAGGTAACTGGGGTGTCGTTACCAGGCGCTCCAGCCATTGTGGTTGGAAGTAATAATCGCATAGCGTGGGGATTCACCAATGGTTATTTAGATACAGCCGATTGGATTGAGCTTGACGCAGACGCCAAGACGCAGTTCATTGCTGAAGAAATTAAATTGCCTGATGGCAAAAGCCATACCTATCAATTGGAAATGAGTACATTTGGTCCCGTTAAACAACTTGGAGATAAGAAGCTAGCGCTGAGTTGGGTTGCTCATCAACCCTATGCCGTAAACCTAGAGCTTGTGCAACTTGAGCGATTCACCGAAGTTCAGCAAGCAACAGAACATGCCAAAAAGGTAGGGATCCCTGTACAAAACTTGATGGTGGTAGACAGTAAAGGGGCAGCTGCTTGGACGCCGATGGGGGCTATTCCTGCACGCAAAATGGCTCATGACACGGCGTTGAATACAGAGCAATATGAGCAAGCGTGGCAGAACAACGAACAAGTTCGCCCGGTTGTGCAAAACCCTGAAAACGGTAAATTGTGGACGGCTAACTCTCGCGTGGTTTCAGTTGCAGATAATCAAAGGTTTGGTGATGGCGGCTATGCGTTAGGTGCACGTGCCGTGCAGATCCGCGATGGACTGTTAGGTCAGCAACAATTTACGGAAGCGGATTTCTATCAGCTGCAATTGGACAATCAAGCCAAGTTTTTAGCGCCGTGGCACGAGCACTTAGTATCTCTATTGCAAAACCAACATTCCGCATCTTTTGAAAATGATATTTCGCTCCTTAATGACTGGCAGGCTTGTGCTTGTGCCGATTCAGTCGGTTACACCTTAGTGAAAGCCTACCGCAACGCACTGATCGACACTCTTTTCGCACCCTTGGAGCAGCACTTAAACACGCAAAAATTGTCGCTGAAGCCGGTTAAGCGTTATCTTGAGCCCTCACTCTGGCAGCTCTTAACCGAGCAGCCAAATAGTTGGTTGGGCGAGCATGGTTCTTGGCTTGAGTTAGAGTTGGCTGCTTACAAGCTTGCCAAGCAGCAACTTAGCGAAAGATATGGCAGTAATATGGCCGCTTGGCGCTGGGGGGATGTTAATGCACTCAAGGTGCAGCATCCTTTCTCAAAACAAATGCCAATGCTGAGTGGTTTGTTAGATATGCCAACCGCACAAGCTTTTGGTGATACCTTTATGCCTGCGGTGCAGGGTAAATCATTCGGCGCATCGCAACGCTTTATCGCACAACCTGGTCATTTACAAAATGCAATTTTAACGGTTGCTGGTGGCCAAAGTGGACATCCGTTATCGCCGTTTTATCGGTCTGGATTTGCAGATTATGCCGAAGGGGAGAATACCCCCTTGCTACCTGGTGAATTAACTCACCAGATAGTCATTTCACCTAAGTAATGCTTTGCACTGAACGTATCGGAGGGGGTTAACTTACGCCCTCCGATACACGCAAAATCGGTGCTGCGGTAACACGGTTCCGACCTGAATGTTTGCTGTCGTAAAGTGCGGCATCCGCGTGTTGAATGACGACCTCAAAAGTTTGGCTAGGATCCCAATTTGCAACGCCAAAACTCATGGTGACCTTAAGAATGTCGTTTTCAAAACTGGTGGTCTCGACGGCTCGTCGTAGTTTTTCCATGCGCTGCATTGCTTCTCCACTAGAGCAAGGCGCGAGCACGATTAAAAACTCTTCACCACCCCAACGAACTGCAATGTCTGCAGGGTGAATATGTGCTTTGATTGTTTCGGCCACACTTTTTAAAATTTGATCTCCTTTGTCATGGCCAAAGGTGTCATTGATTTTTTTAAAGTGGTCGATATCCGCCATCACCAAACATAAAGGAGAGTGAGTAGAGATACAGTTTTCTTTAGCATGGGTGATTAACTCGCGCGCATAGCGACGGTTGAACATTTGTGTGAGCGGGTCGTGTGCAGCGAGTTCTTCTAATTTGTCTCTTTGTTGTACTGTCATTTTACGTATGTGGCTGATTGTGTAGATCATTGGAATACCACATATGAGCACATTGGCAAAATGGACATAGGGAATTAACTGTTGATAGCGATATTGATAGGCAACATCACCAAACAATAATTCTAAGACTGCGAATAGCGTGATCAACACAACGGAATAAATCACGGCATTACGTAACCTGAGTTGGTAATCTAGCAGCATGAGGCAAGACACTGTCCAGAGGTAGTACTGAAACCCGAGTGACATGCCGAGATAGGCACACACCAGCGTCGCATGGATGGCGACTTCAAGGCAGAAAACCCGCAGTGCAATCGAGGGTTTACTCGCATCAATGAGTTTAATGCCAGCGTACCACATCAGCACACTACCCACGTTTACCAAAGCAAGTATGTTCACCTCTAAATGCCAAAAGACACCAATGAGGCCTGCGTGTAGCCACATGCAATACGCGGCCACACGTCGTAATAATGCAAATTTTAATGCTTCTACTTGGTCTGGTTTGCTATAAGGGTGGTATTTAGTCAAACGTAAGCTCTTGTGGTATTCACAATAAAATAAGTATAGAAGCTCTATTGTGATTTGCCGTCTATTTGACCTAAGCTCAGGTTATTCGCTCAGCATCCAGCAAGGTTGGCTGTAGTAGAGTGAGAGATAGGTAGATAATAAAAGCTTTGGAGTTGATATGTCTGTAGAAAAAGCGCGGATCACGCTATGTAATCTAGAAAAGTCTGACTACGATCAGGTTAAATCATTAATGGATGAAGCCTATCCTGATCTCGGTGGTGCGTGGCCTAGTCATACGATATTTAGGTTGATTGACCAGTTTCCTGAGGGACAGATCGGTGTCAAAGACGGTGAGCGTCTCGTCGGTATCGCGCTTAGTGTTCAAGTTGACTATCAAACCTTTTCTAACCCGCATACCTATGAAGACATTGTTGACGCGCATAGCCGAATTTTTAGTGATAGTAATGCTGATGCGCTGTACGGGCTGGACGTAGTGATAGCCAAAAGCCATCGTGGTCTACGTCTTGGTCGACGGCTGTATGATGCTCGTAAAGAGCTTTGTCGTCAGTACAACTTACGCGCGATTTTAGCGGGTGGTCGTATTCCGCTTTACAAGCAATTCCGTGGCAGTATGTCGCCAATGGAGTATATAAACAAAGTCGACCATAAAGAATTACACGACCCCATTCTAAGCTTCCAACTTGCCAACGACTTCCAAGTAAAACGACTGCTTAAACAATATCTGCCGGAAGATCAGGACTCCGAAGGCTATGCGACCCTACTTGAGTGGAATAACATTCTCTTCGAGCCAACCGATACCGTGATCGAAAGCAAGAAAACCATCGTCAGAGTGGGGGCCGTGCAGTGGCAAATGCGCAGGGTGGAATCGGTAGAGGAGCTAATGAAGCAGGTTGAGTATTTTGTGGACACGGTCTCGGATTACCAAAGTGATTTTATCCTTTTCCCTGAGTTTTTTAACGCGCCACTAATGGGGCTCGGAAGCTATAGAAATCAGACCGAAGCAATTCGTGCGTTGGCGACGTATACCGAGCAGTTTAGAGCCGCTATGTCGCAAATGGCGATTGAGTACAATGCCAATATTATCACGGGCTCTATGCCGCTACTTGAGGGCGACAAGCTCTATAACGTCAGTTACTTGTGTCATCGCTCTGGCAAAGTGGATGAACAACGTAAAATTCATATCACCCCTCACGAAGACTATGATTGGGTTATCAAAGGCGGTGATAAAATTGAAGTGTTCGATACGGACGCGGGCCGAGTAGGGATCCAAGTATGCTACGACGTGGAGTTTCCAGAGTTATCGCGGATCATGGCTGAAAAAGGGCTGGATATTTTGTTTGTACCATTTTGGACTGACACAAAAAATAGCTATTTAAGGGTAAGACACTGTGCGCAGGCCCGTGCGGTTGAAAACGAATGCTACGTGGTTATCGCAGGAAGCGTTGGTAACCTACCACAGGTAGAAAGCCTAGATGTGCAGTACGCGCAGTCAGCAGTGTTGACGCCATCGGATTTTGCTTTCCCTCATGATGCCGCGCTAAACGAAGCAACACCAAATACGGAAATGCTGTTATTTAGTGACTTAGACTTAGATAAACTCAAAATATTGCATAGTGAAGGAACGGTGCGTAATTTACGAGACCGAAGAAAAGACCTGTATTCTGTGGAGTTGAAACAAAAATAGTATGGCGTGGGTTTATTTAATTATGGCCGGCCTGTTTGAAATAGGTTGGCCCGTTGGTCTGAAAATGGCGCAACAGGCCGATACTCGTTGGTTAGGCATAGTGATAGCCGTTGGTTTTATGGCCTTGAGCGGCTGGATGTTATGGCTGGCGCAAAAGCAAATTCCACTGGGTACCTCGTATGCGGTTTGGACGGGTATTGGCGCGGCAGGCACATTCTTAGTGGGTATCTTTTTCTACGGTGACCCAAGTAGTTTTATGCGCTACTTGGGCGTGTTACTTATCATCAGTGGGGTTGTGGTACTTAAGTTAGCATAACCAAAATAGCCGCGACTGCGATGAGTAAGAGTCCCATTGAATCGCGCTTCTTTACCGGTGCTTTGAGCCATAAGAATGAGATAAGCAAAGTGAAAAACACTTCGATTTGGCCAAGGGTTTTCACGTAGGCTACATGCTCAAGGCTCATTGCGCTAAACCAACCTATAGAACCGATGCAACTGCTAACACTAATGGCCAGCGTCAGTTTGCGGCGTTGCCACAGCACGCGCCAAGAGTGTAGTTCGCGTATCGTCAAATACATACTCAACATCACAGTTTGGCAAACCAGCACTAACAGCAACACCCAGGCTGCACTGTGGGGGAAAGGTAGGCCCGATGCGATACTGGCTTCACGCACCCAAAGAGAAGTAAGCGCGAAGCTTGTTCCACAGGCAAGTCCCACTAGTGCAGTTTTACCATTAAAAGCACGCAGACTAAAACTGCTCAATAACAACACCGCGATGGCGCCGATAAAGACACCAAACCAACCGAGTAAAGTTAAGCTTGAGCCAAAAAAGAGTACGCCCAAAATTGCCGCCACGAGTGCCTCACTCTTCGCAAGTCCAGCGCCTATGGCGTAATTATTTTGCTTAAACAGCACCACCATTAACCCCGTCGCGATGATCTGCATGACACTGGCACCCAGCACAAAGGCTAAAAAGTCATCGTTAATGACGAGCGATTCTGCAGGAGCGATCTGATAAAGGCTCCAAAGATATAGCCCCGCAAGTGGGCTGGCTAAAATAAATCTTGCGAGGGTGACGCTGGCTGTGGAGGCGCTTTCACTCAATTTGCTTTGAAAAGCATTTCGCCAAGCCTGAGAAAAAGCAGCTAGTAAGGTGAACAAAATCCACATGAGAGGTGACTCTACAATGCTCGAATGTGTATCAGCATACCGTATAGGAGCGAGTCTGAATAAATGAATTATCGTGATAGTGAAAATAATTCAATGTGTATTCAATGTGCTATGGAAGCATTCTTGTGGTTGGCGCACTGCGACAATTTGCCACATGTTCAATTTTCAGTATCACGATATGATTAAGGTCGATGCTACAAGATTGGGCCATAGGTTAGGGTATTACGTATTCACTTATGGCTTTTCTTTTTAACGCTATTCTGCTCTACTGAGTTGAATAATCAAAAGGTTGAAGGAGTATCTTGTGGGTATACTAATCATCTGTGCAATTCTTGCCATCTTACTACCTTATTTTGCCAAAATTCCTGTGGCAGTGGCGATGAATAAAGAAGGGGGCTACGACAACAAGCACCCGCGTGAACAGCAATAGAAACTAACTGGGCTGGGGGCAAGAGCGCTGGCCGCACATCAAAACTGTTTTGAGTCATTAGCCGTGTTTGCTGTCGCCTTGGCCGTTGCGTTTGGCACCCAAACCTACACTCCTCTAGTCGAATGGCTAGCGATAGGCCATATTGTCGCTCGAGCATTATATTGTGTGCTGTATTGGGCGAATATTGACGTGCTGCGCTCCATTGTCTGGGCGCTAGGACTCGGCTGTGCTATCGCCATTATTGTGGTGTGTGGTTTATAGTCGTCCTTTGCGTGACTCTACACTTAGGTCAACTGAATTAACTCTGCTGAAATCTCTTTCACTTCAGCGGAGTTAACCTCTAGCTGTGTCAATGCTAAGTTTGCGATACGCACTCGGTATAAGTCGATAACCCGATAACCACAGTAATGTGCCATTCTTCTGATCTGGCGATTGAGTCCTTGGCGTAACACTATTTTAAAGCGGTCATGTGCGATTTGCTCAACGGTACAGGGGAGGGTTATTTGGCCCTTCACTGGCACGCCGGCTGCCATTTTAAGGCAAAAATCTGGGTCCAGAGGCTTGTCAACTTGCACCTCATATTCTTTCTCTTGATGATGGTCAGGGTGGATTAATTGCTGACACAGTGCCCCATCATTGGTGAGTAGTAGTAAGCCTCGACTGTCTTTGTCTAACCGACCTATTGGATAAACACGACATGACACTGGTAGCACATGGTAGATACTCGCAGGGTCATCTGGATTCACTTTGCAGTCTATTCCCACGGGTTTATGGTAAACAAAGAGTCTTCTCGCTTGTGGCGGCGTGACCGGTTCACCATCGACCATAATGCAATCGGTCAAATTGATGTGATCTATGTGATTGGCCAAGCGGCCATTTACGGTCACTCTTGCGCTATCAATTAAGCGAGACGCTTGTCGCCTAGAGCAAACACCGCAGTGGCTGAGATATTTGGCCAAACGCATCGGATAGGACATAGACATTCACATGATCAAAAAGAGATAACAGCGCGTATTGTAGGGCAACAGACTGTTTGGATCTATGCATGGAGAATATCAATGGCCATTGCGTTTTCAAAGTTAAAACAACATCAGCCGCTGCAAAAGGTAATAGTGCATTCCATTGATTTAGCGCTTTATCAAGTCAGTGTGCTTATTAATAACGTGGAATATTATGTCACGGAAGAAAATGGCGAGTTTTTAAAAGCACATAACCCGCTGCAAATTCAAAAACGCCTGCTTGATATTAGCTACATGGAAATGGTGATTAGGCATCAAAGCGCTTATGACGAGATGGTCGGGCACCCAGTATCAGTCAATGACAATACATTAGAAGTGCCCTTTGGTCGTAATAACCTGTTTTAAACGTTATCTGTGTTTTGTGAGCACTTCACTCACCGCAGTTGCAAAATCGCGGTGGTGAGCGATCCCCATGTTAATCAATCTAGTGTCTTTTAGAGCGCAATTTTGTGGTCTTGTGGCATCGTCACTCGGTTGGCTCAGCGGCACGAGATCTTGCGTCGGTAGTTGCAAAGCCTGCGCCATGACCTGCGCCATTTCATACTTAGTGAATGCTTGATTGCCACTGATATGAATAATCCCACCAAGGCTAGGCTGTGCGATAACATCTTTGAGCGTTAGCGCAATATCATTAACATGGGTGGGGTAGCGAATGGCCCAATTATCGTGACTTGAAGCGGGGTTGGCTAACAGCTGTTTTGCAATAATGGTTACCGCAGATTCTTCCAACGTTTTTACCTCGCCGTATAATACAGGCACTCGTACAATGGTGTGTGATGCGCTGTCTGCGAGGATCGCGCGCTCCGCAGCTTGCTTGGTTTGGCCGTAGAAGTTCACAGGATTAGTGATATCTGTTTCAACATAAGGTGCTGAAGTGCCGTCAAACACATAGTCAGTACTAATAAAGAAAAACCGAATATCTCTTTCGCGACAGGCTTGGGCTAAGAACTCGGTTGCCGCAACATTGAGCGTAAGCGTTGCCGCTTGGTCTCGCTCACATTGTTCTGGCCTGCGCTCTGCTGCTGCGTGAATAAGTATCTCTGGCCCGTGATTATCTAAGAAATCTAAAACCGAACTGTGGTCAGCCAAGTCAAGTTTGTGAAGTGGCGCGGCTGCTCGGCTAAAGCCACATCCTAAAATCTCGTGGGTACTACTTAGCTCTTGGCAAAGTGCGCGGCCAAGCAAGCCCGTTGCACCAGTGATCATGACTTTAGACATAGAAAACAGCATCCTTTTTTAAAAGAGTCAGTACAGTAGCAAAGTCGGAAGAAAAACTACAGATTTGTATCGGATTACGCTAAGGTTGAGATAAGGCTAAAAAAGGGACAATAAAATGAAAAAAAATATTTTGCTAGCTGGTTTGTTTGCGGTGAGTGTGCAAGTGAGTGCGACCCAAATATTTGCGAAAAATAGTGATTGTGTCATTGATGAAAGTAAAGCGCCCATTGAAATATACAAGCAAAGCTCAAAGTCAATGCGTTTGTTGGGGGGACAAGAGGCGAGTAATGGTGAGTTATCGGATGTTGTCACAGCGCTGTTTGACGATGTTAGATTGTCACTATTTGACGCGTTATCTGAAGAAGCTAAAGCGTTTGAGAAAGGTATAATTATTAAAAATGCTTCATTCAAAAGAACAGCTGATGGGTGGTCGAAAAGAGCTGTTGTATCCGGGAAAGTTGTAGCTCAGCCCGTTTTATCTTGTCATTATACTGAAGTACTTACAGCAAAAAACACTGAGCTGATATCTGGTGCTGTTTTTTCATCCAAACCAACGACCCATTCAATTACTTATAACACAACGATTGATCCGAACAAAAGTCGACTCAAGCCAAAGCTAACAGAGGTGCTTGATACTTCTGTTACTACGGACCAAGTATTTGGTATTAAGCTCGGAGACTCTTTTTCACAAGCGGAAGAAAAAATAGGCCGTTTTACGATGCAATGGCCTATTAATGCTTATCAAAAGTTTGCATTTATTGGTCGCAATAACGCGTTTTTATTTGAACATGATAAGCTCGTCGGGTACCAATATGCATTCAATCTTCTTCCTATCAGTCTTGCAAATCTAATTGATATTTACGATGTTGCTCTTGCGACACCACTAAGTCACCCGCAAACTCAAATTGCAAACCGTGACTTGGATGAGATGACAGTTTCTGCACTTAAGGAAAAGTTTCCTGACATTAAGTTTTTTGTCGAGGGAAGATATACTACCGATCCGAAGACCAAATTATCTGCCCTAACCATAGGCAAAACAGAGATTGCGAAACCAATTGCTCCTGCATGCTGGAGTGGTCAAGAAGACATCGGAGCTTTTATTACAAAGCATCAGGGTGGCTTAATACAATGGCGTGGCATAGATAAACAAACGCTATTTTACACCGGGTGTAATCAGTTAATTGAACAAAGCCAATTTGGCCGAGTGATAGGAGTTAAGCTGTTAGAGAATTGGTCATTAAGCAATGCTAATTTATCTGGATTGAGCGTGATATCGAATGTACTTACTCCTTGGCAATTTTATGGGGTGAATTATCTTGACCCTGAAAGTCGCGCATCTCAAATAGGTTCGATTGAAAATCTATATGGCACGATAGAAGTAGTAAACTCTGATTGGGTTGGCCACTTCAAATCTTATGACGGCCAGCTTGTTTCTGCTGAGTTTGAGAAGATGTAGAAGCCATCACTCCTACATCTTCAATTCATTTAAGCCGTTTGCTCTGTGAGCGGCTTTTCAGATTGCTTTTCCCAATGCTTGGTTTTTAGACCAAGTACACCGACAAATACACCAATACCGATAGTAAATAGCGCAATTTGTAGGTATAGATTTGGTAAGTCTTCGATATTATTAGGATCAAAGCTACCAGCGAGCAGACCCGAGAAGATATTACCAATGGAGTAAGTGAGTACGAAAACCCCCATCATTTGCCCAGCAAAACGTTTGGGAGATAACTTACTTACTGCGCTCAACGCCACTGGGCTTAAACAAAGTTCACCCACGGTGTGCAGAAAGTAAGTGGTGATCAACCACATTGGTGCTACTTGTAGGCCTTGAGCTGCATATTGGGAAGCGAAAAACATCACAATAAATCCGCTCGCCATGATGATAAGGCCAATCGCACATTTCACGCTATAGGTTGGCGTGATCATACGCTTCGCCAAGTTAATCCAAAGCGCAGCAAAGAAAGGGGATAACACGATAATGAAGAAAGCGTTGGCCGATTGGAACCACGCGGTTGGAATACTAAAACTGCCGATTAATCTGTCGGTGTAATCGCGGGCAAATAGATTAAGCGATGAGCCTGCTTGTTCAAAACCAGACCAAAAACAAGTGGACGCAACGCAAACCAAAAAGAGTGCCCACATCCGGCGCTTTTCATCGGCATCAAGATCACCGCCAAAGTAGATATAACCGTAATACAAAAAGAAAGTGACAGTAAAAGCTATCGCGACATATTTTGCGAGCTCTACGGGGTTTATCACAAAAACACCTGCAAACGCCGTTGCCGTTATTGCTGCAACAGCCGCAATGACTAAAACAATCGCCCCCCAAGCTTTAGCACTTTGACTCCCCGTCATTGGGTTAGTTGGCGCATTGCCAACGGTAGCGATGTGATTGTCTGTTAGGCGATAATTGACTAAACCGATTGCCATGCCCACCGCGGCTGCACCAAAGGCCCAATGCCAACCAACGTTTTCCATAAAGTAGCCACATACCGCATAGCCGATCACAGACCCTAGGTTGATCCCCATATAGTAAATCGCGTAACCACTATCGCGGCGGTTATCTTCATCGTTATAAAGCTGGCCAACCATAGCGCTAATATTGGGTTTTAATAAACCAGTGCCACTGGCAACAAAGATAAGGCCAACAAAAAAGGAAAATTGACTTGGGATGGCAAGAATGATGTGGCCGCACATGATGATAATACCGCCGTACCAAACCGCGCGTTGGCCACCCAATAAACGGTCTGCTATCCAACCTCCCGGTAGACCTAAGAAATAAACCGAGCCAGTATAGAGGCCATATATTGCGGCAGCGGAGGCAACGGTGAAGCCAAGACCTTCTTGCTGTAAGGTGGCCGTCATGAAAAGTACTAGCATGGCACGCATGCCATAATAACTCATTCGTTCCCACATCTCGGTGAGAAACAAAGTCTGTAGGCCTTTTGGATGACCAAAAAAGCCTGTATCACTTGTTGTGTCCTGTGATGACATATTTCACTTCCATTATTATCGTTTTTTGGAAGTCAATATTAGTACGTTATTCAAGCACCGAATGCAACCGCATAAAAGGAAACATTACATCATCTTTTTTAACATTTGTATGTCATCGATTTCCACATTGGCTAATCCTTTGTACTGGTATGGCGCAAATTGATTGCGAAGCCAAACACTAGGGCAGCCGGCACGGTGTGCTCCTTGTACATCGGTATCTAAGCTATCGCCAACATGCAGAAGTTGATGTGGTGCAAGGTTAAAATGCTGGCAGGCAAGCTGGTAAAGCTCAGGGTGAGGTTTGGCGCGGCCATCAATTCCAGCGCGAAGCACTAAGTCAAAACTATCGCGAAGATTAAATTTATCTATCTCGACATTACCATTAGTGATAGCAATGATGTGATATTGACTGCGTAACTGAGCAAGCAGGTTGATGACGGCGTCGCTGACCGTGATATTACTGCGGGTATCGGCAAAGGTTTGATAGGCCTGTAGCGCGTGCTGTTTACTTGTTGCACTATCAAACCCCAGTGCTGTGAAGCCCCACTCAAGTGCCACTTGACGCCACTTTGTCACATCTTCTGCAAGCGCACTGTTTTGTTTGAGTGTTTCGTTTCGACATTGAGACCAGAATGATTGCCCCCTCGCTTGCCACTCGGGAATAGTATTCAGGTGCGCTGTCATGGCGTTAACAGCCGCAATGATAACAGGCCTGTTATCGTATAGCGTATCGTCTAAATCAAAACTGATGGCGGCAATGTCTGAAATGGGCTTATTGAATCGCATTATTACTCGTCTTTTTGCTTTTTCGCTCTTGGGTGAGCGCTATCATACACTTTTGCTAAATGTTGAAAATCTAAATGGGTGTAGACCTGAGTGGCTGATAAGCTGGCATGTCCAAGCATCTCTTGTACCGCGCGCAAGTCACCGCTGGATTCTAGCATGTGGCTGGCGAACGAGTGCCTCAGTTTATGGGGATGAATAGGTGTACTAACCCCTTGTTTCAGACCCCACTCTTTCATTCTTGCGCGGACATGGCGAGGACTGATCCGGCGCTTTAATTTGCTCACAAAAAGCGCTGGTTCTTCCAACGTTGCAAATTGCGGCCTTATTTTGAGCCAATCAGCTAGTGCGTTTAGCGCTTTACCGCCGACAGGCACAACGCGCTCCTTACCACCTTTACCAAGCACGCGTATTTCACCGTCTTTGACATCCAATAGGTTTGCACCAACCAACTCGCTTAATCGCAAACCACTAGAGTACATTAATTCCATCATGGCTTTATCACGAATGGCAAGCGCATCATCTGCCTGAATTTCGAGAAGTTGCACCATTTGGTCAACATCAAGGTTCTTTGGGAGTGGCTTTTGAAACTTAGGCCCTCGGATCCCTTGCGCGGGATTGACGACAGCCTGTTGCGATTGTGACTTGAGCTTGAGAAATTTATATAAGCTCCGAATACAACTGAGCTTAAGGTTGATGGTTCTTGGGCTGTAATTTTGACCGCGAAGCTTCATGCTGTAGCGGCGAATTTGCTCACCACTGACTTCTAGCCAACAAGAGGCGTGGTCACAAAAATACTGCGCTGCTTGAATAAGCTGAGTGTTGTATTGGGTTAGTGTATGTTCTGAGTAGTGCTTTTCGTGGCGCAAGTGTGCCATAAAGGCGGTTACTGGGTGCGTCCAATCTTCCGATAGTGGTGTTAGGCTCATGCCAGCGCTTCGAGCTTAAGCGATAATGTTTGAATAAAAGCCGTGATCAACATATTGTCGTGTTGTGGCGAAAAGTGTTCTGGTGAGCGGCTGGCAAAGGCCAGAATAAAGCGACCTTTGTCTGACGCATCAACGCGGTAAAGTGCTACCGATCCTACTTCAATATCGGCAAACAAGAGTTCAGCTTGTGTTTGACTGAGTCGTCCTAAGTAGCTGTTGTTACTGCTCAGTTTTGCTGACACTAGTTCCAAAAGCGTATCATCGATGTTGATGAGTTTACATGCTTGGATGTCCGGGTGGTCCTCAAAGCGTTGTGCTAACGTATGATTGATAGCACTCAACTCAGTACAACGCATGATAGCTAATTGGCATTCACTCAGCTGCTTGAAAACCAGCTCGTTGGCTTTTGCATAATGGACCATGTCTTTGATCTGCTGCTGTAGCGAGTTGACTTCGTCGCGGAGCATCCGCTGTTGGTGCAAAGCAAGGTTTGGAAGCCCTTGCTGCTGGTGGTGTAGCTGCAAATCCAATAGCACATAAGGGTGCCTGAGCAAAAAATCAGGATGCTTGCGCAGGTACTCAATGACTAATTGTTCAGTCGAATTTGCTTCTTTTATGGTCATATTGCGATTTGCCCATCAAAAACATGCTCCGCCGGTCCGGTCATTTTCACTACTTGACCTTGACCGCCCCAACGCACTTGAAGACTGCCACCTGGTAGGTCGACCCTAACGGTTTCTTCTAACTTGCCTAGCATTATGCCTGCAACTACGGCAGCACATGCTCCTGTGCCACAGGCAAGCGTTTCGCCAGCGCCGCGCTCCCAAACACGTAGCTTAACGTATTCACGAGAAACCACTTCCATAAAGCCAATATTGGCCTTTTGTGGGAAACGTTCATGGTGTTCAAGGAGTGGCCCGAGTGTAGCTACCTCAGCGGTTTCTAAACTATCGACAATAATCACGCCATGAGGATTGCCCATAGAAACCGCGCTACAAAACACCGTATGTTCGTCAGCTCTTAAAATATAGGTGTTTTCTTGTTTGTTTGCACGAAACGGAATGGCTTGTGGGTTAAAGTTCGGTTTGCCCATATTCACGGTAACTTGACCGTCTTTTTCGGTATACAGGGTGATATTGCCGCCCTTTGTAGAGACACAAACCTTGTGTTTGTTCGTTAAGCCCTTCATGCGGACAAAACGAGCAAAACAGCGAGCACCGTTACCACATTGCTCAACTTCGTTACCATCGGCATTGAAAATACGATAATGAAAATCTAAGTCCGGGGAATAAGGCGCTTCAACCATCAACAGCTGATCAAAGCCAATTCCAAAGTGGCGATCTGCTAACTTCTTAATTTGGTCTCGAGACAAAAACACATTTTGGGTGACATTATCTATCACCACAAAGTCGTTGCCTAAACCATGCATTTTTGAAAAGTTTATAAACATAGAGTGGTTATCTTTTGGTATAAAACCATGGCCTCACTTTACTAATACTTTGCCATGGATACCTCGACTAGGGAAGCTGCTTGGCATTAAGCCTTGCTTTGCATCCCTAGGACGTATCCAAGTCGGGTTATTGTGGCAGTAGTTGCTCAAATTGCCACAGAGATTCTAGCGGCTCTCTTTGGCGGATTAGATGGTGTTGATTGTTATCAACCATGACCTCTGCACAGCGGGGGCGTGAGTTGTAATTTGAACTCATGGTAAAGCCATACGCACCTGCACTGCGCTGTACTAGTAAGTCGCCAGCCTTAATTTTAAGTACTCGGTCTTTACCTAGAAAGTCACCTGTTTCACATACTGGACCAACCACGTCGTAATTTATCGCGTCAACGTCGTCTCGCGGTGTGACTGGTACGATATTTTGCCAAGCCTGATAAAGCGATGGTCGTAACATGTCGTTCATGCCAGCATCAACAATGGCAAAATGCTTATGCTCGGTTGGCTTAATAAATTCGACTTTAGTCACCAACACACCAGCATTGGCAGCAATCGCTCGACCAGGCTCAAAAATAAGTTCTAGATCATTGAACTGTGCCAATCGCGCTTTAATCTCTGCAGCGTAAGCACTCGGATGCGGGGGTTTTTCACCGTCATAAGGCACGCCAAGACCGCCACCGATATCGAGGTGATGCAAGTAAATTCCCGCCTTTTCGAGTTGAGAGATTAGAGCCAGCACTTTATCTAACGCCGCTAAAAATGGATTAACCTCAACCAACTGAGAGCCGATGTGGAAGTCGATCCCAACCACTTTTAAACCTGATAGGGCGTAAGCGAGCTGGTAAACATCAAATGCGGCTTTGATATCAATACCAAATTTGTTCTCTTTTAACCCGGTTGAAATATAGGGGTGAGTTTTTGCATCAATATCTGGGTTTACGCGCAATGAAATTGGCGCAATCTTATCCAGTCTGGTTGCCACTTCACTGATACGGTGCAGCTCTGCAATCGACTCAACATTAAAGCATTTAATACCAGTCTCAAGCGCAAACGCGATTTCATCTTCCGTTTTCGCAACACCAGAAAAAACGACTTTTTGAGGATCTCCCCCTGCTTTTAGCACTCGCGCAAGTTCACCCTTCGACACGATATCAAAGCCAGAACCAAGCTGAGCCAAGACGTTCAGCACGGCGATATTTGAATTCGCCTTTACTGCGTAGCACACTAAGTGGGGATGACCGGCTGCGGCATCCGTAAAAGCGTGATAATGCCGTGCTAAAGTCTTCTTCGAGTAGACATAGCAAGGAGTGCCATATTGCTCAGCGATTGTGGTTATGGCGACATCTTCAGCGAATAGTTCGCCATCTTGATAATTGAAATAATCCATTTTAACGCTCCTGTTGTTCTGCTTCAGGCTGGTTTGCTTGTGCTGCTTTCGGTTGGTTTGATTTTTTAGCCTGTTGTTCAGGCAAATAAAGCGGACCGCTTTGACCGCAACCCGATAATCCGATTAAAGTAGTAAAAACAAGTGCCGTTACGCTAAATTTATAAGGTGTCGCTTTCATTAGATAATTCGTGTCAGTGCCTTTATAATCGCAGAGTAACAGAATTGATAAAAAAAGCAGCTTTTCGCTATTGAAATTTCGTCTTCATCAAATTGCTCAAATAGCGAGTTAAGCTTAGGCACCATGCCGCAGTGCGTCAGTAAGAGGAAATCACGATGACAGAAAGTGAATATCATGAGTTAGCCGATGCGCTAATGTTGACTATTGAAGAGCAGATCGATGATTGTGACGCTGATTTAGATTACGAATCAGCATCGGGAATTCTAGAAATTATTTTCCCTGACAAGAGCAAAATTGTTATCAACAAACAAGCACCATTGCACCAAGTCTGGGTGGCGACTAAGTTTAATGGTCATCACTTTGAGTTGCGTGGCGATCAGTGGATTGATAATCGTTCTGGTGCTGAGTTTTGGCAATTTATGAGCGACGCGGCGACTAAACAGGCAAATATCGCAATAGAGTGGCAGCACGATTAATGTTGGAGTTTGTAGATTATCCTGCCAAAGGACAGCATAAAGCGAGTATTATTTGGCTCCATGGCTTAGGCGATTCAGGTAACGGCTTTTTACCCATTGCCTCTGAGTTAAATCTGCCTGACGAATTGGGTGCACACTTTATTTTTCCACATGCACCAGAGCAGCCGGTCACTATAAATGGTGGTATGGTGATGCGTGCATGGTATGACATTAAATCATTTGATCTGGATAAAAGAGCGGATGAGCAAGGTGTGCGAGACTCATCAGCTCAGGTTGAAGCGTTAATTCAGGCACAGTTAGATAAAGGTATTCCAGCTAACCGCATTATCTTAGCTGGATTTTCTCAAGGGGGCGTGATTGCGCTCCATCTTGCACCGCGTTTAACTGTTAAATTGGCTGGTGTCATGGCACTATCAACTTATATGTGTGTGCCTGAAAAGCTCAGTGCAGAAGCACAGCAAAGCGAGCTTACTATTTTTATGGCGCATGGCAGTGCTGATCCTGTCGTGCCGATGTTTGCAGGTGAGCACGCATTTAACACGTTACAACAGCAAGGCTATGAAGTGAGCTGGCAAGACTACCCAATGGAGCATCAGGTATGTCTTGAAGAGTTAAAAGCCATTCGCGCTTGGTTAATTACGAGACTGAGCGATTAATATTAAGTGGTATAAGGTACTGGTGACAGATACAGGAGCAAAGCAATGTCACAAAAGATTGTCATAAAAACGTCGGTGAGTAAGCAACCCTCAGAGCCCTCAGCGGTGACCTATCAATGGCACTGGAAACGCATTTTTATGGCAACGGCAGCATTTGCTGGCATTGCAACCGCGGGTGTTTATGGTGTCGTGGATAACGTCAACGCAGATGAAGATGATGTCCAAGTGGCAGTACCTATGCATGCCACTATTGCAAAAACCGATACATCGCTGAATGACTCCCCTCTATTAGCAGACTCTAATAAGGAGCGTGAGGGCGAGCAGCTAAGTGCGGATACCTCACCCGATAGCGTTTTAACGACGCCCGAACTCACCCCTGCTGGTGCCGCGACGACCTCAATAGAGGTCGCTCAAGTCATTGCGTTAGACCAAGTGCAACAACACATTTCTGAAGAAACAGAAACAGAAACAGAAACAGAAACAGAAACAGAAACAGAAACAGAAACAGAAACAGAAACAGAAACAGAAACAGAAACAGAAACAGAAACAAGGGCTGAAGC
>NZ_MBQA01000034.1:0-2548 GCF_001709235.1 Pseudoalteromonas sp. BMB | reverse complement strand
AGATGTGTATAAGAGACAGCATTTTCTTATGCGCAGCTCAGGTTATATAATATCGAGTGATAAAAACAGTCAGCAAAATGATATCGCTAGTGGCGTTGGCGCTCGAATCATCGAAACAAAAGTTGATACAGACTGGAAACAATTTACTTTACTAGTGGGTCATGAATTTCAACTATCAGAGCAATCATCACTTGATTTATATGGTGGTTATTCTCGGCTCAAGTTGCAAATGGATGCAACTGCGGAAGTGGAATATATTATCAACCGCGAATACCGTTATAGAAATGAAATTGACGTATCAGCTAACAACGATGCCGATCTTTATCATCTTGAACTGGCTTATGCGCGCTCAGTAGACTCATTTGATGCGAGGGCCGGTATTGGGTTTGAACGCATCAATGGTGGGGAAGGAGAAAGTAGTTTTGTATACCTTGCTGAGATTGGCTACCATTTTACTGATCATATTTCTGCAAATCTAAACTATAGAAATGCTGATGTGTACAACAACGTTGGTTTTAATCTGCGCTATAGCTTTTAGTCGTTGAAAAAAGGTGCGTGATGGGCGCACCTTCTTAATTTGCTAAGCGTATTTATCCATCAACTGAGCATATTGGTAATACGCGAGTTGGCCTACTCTTCTTAATTGCGGCATCGGAAACTTGGGTAGTGGCTTAGTATAGATTGGTAAATTAGGGACTTTAAGACCCATTAATTTTTCAGCAAGTCGAATACTTGCCTGAGCACTAAACGCTACACCTGAGCCGCAATATCCAAGTACATATCCGGTATTGTTTTCGCTGTAGATATGAGGAAGGTCATCCAGTGCAGCGGCAATATAACCACTCCAAAAATAATCAACTTTAACATCGAGTTTAGGAAAGCAATCGTTAAGTGCTGAGCGCAAGTTGTATTGATATTTTGCATTGTCCTGATCATGGCCAAACACCGCGCCTCGCCCACCAAACAAAATACGGTTGTCAGGAAGACGACGATAGTAGTATTTAAGCCGTCTGGTATCCATGACGACTTGCTCTGTGATTAAGCCATTGGCTGCGAGTTGCTCGTCGCTGAGTGGTTCAGTCACGATAATACTACTTAAAATAGGCAAGTAACGCCCTTGAGTTAACGGTGAAAACTGTCGCTGAGCATAGGCATTCGCTGCGATCACTACCTTATTTGCTGAGACTTTGTGGCCGTTCACTTCGAGCTGGTGGTTGCCATTTTGGTTCTGGTGGCGGGTGACCAGACTATTTTCATAAAGTTGCACACCAGTTTGCTGAGCTAATGCTTTGTAACCTAGCAACAGCTTCAAAGGGTGAATACCAAACGCGTTGTCAAATCGTAATGCGCCAAACCCTTGCTGGTTGTGCATATAGGTTTCGGTCAGTTGTTGCTGAGACAGTAACTGATGGCTCTTGCTACCCATGGTTGCAGTGAGAAATTCGGACTGCGCTTTTAGTAGTGAAAATGCTTGCTGGTTGTGTGCAACTTTCAAATAGCCAGACGCTTGCACGTTACAATCAATGTGATTGGCGTCGATATGTTCACGGACTAAAGCAACGGCGTTGTTGTACTCTTGATATATGGCTTTACTGACATCCAGATCATACTTTTTGGCTAGTTGCGCATAACCAAGCCGTCCCGTACTTGGTAGCACAAATCCTGCATTTCTCGCGCTCGCGCCAAAGCCAACTTGATTTGCTTCAAATAGGGCAACGCTTTGATGATGAGTAGTTGCCAAATGGTAGGCGGTAAGTAAGCCCGTAAAACCACCACCGATCACTGCGATATCTACTTGTAAGGGTTTATCTAGCGAAGGCTTAGGCGCATCTAAAGGGCAGGTTGCAGCCCAGTAGCTGTTGGCAAAAGCTTGGCCTTGACAATGTGGCTGAGTGAGTGGATCAAACCCTGACATCTTAAAACTCTAATACCATTTCTGCTGCTTGGCAGTGACATTCTGTACCACAAATAGGACAAACATAGCCGTGATAGATACAGTCATCTAACCACTTATCATCATGGACTTTAATCAGTTTGCCACCGGCTTTGGTGAAGTATTTAACGGCACCGTTACCTGGGCTTTGTTTCCAAAGGTGAGCAACGCCAGCTCTTGCGCCTTGTTGTTTTAATGCTGTTATTGCGTGTTTTAGTAATTGAGGTCCAATACCTTGGCCTTGTGCACTCGGTGACACCGCGATACATTTAAAATATGCCATGTCATTTTGATCGACAGGCCACAAAGACGGTGAACTCCACTTATCTATAGGCCATTGTCCTGCACTATATGATGTTCTAAAGCCGATTAGCTCATCTTCATCGTTTAGGGCAACAAAGGAAGCATTAATACCGCCTTTTGAGCCTTTTTGGTGCATTTGTTCAATGCCCGCGTTATCAAGATAATTATCACCATGAACGAGATTACCAAGTGCGATAACACGCTCGAAATGTTCTGGTTGTAAAGGAATGATTTTCATAGACTGCTCTGTTGTTGTTATATAAGGTGAGGCATTTTGACTAGGGCCTGTTTATCTTTCAAGTTTGTTTTTGC
>NZ_MBQA01000033.1:0-633 GCF_001709235.1 Pseudoalteromonas sp. BMB | reverse complement strand
CAACACAATATGCGGGGTTTTTGGGGTGTCATCAAACATCAATAGGTTTTGGTCGCGAGAGCCGAGCACGTTTTGGGTGTTATTGGCGCTAGTAACAACGGATGGTTGGGTGTCGTTAAGGGCAAAGCCTAACAGGTAACTTTGGTCTGGGTCGTTGTTCATACAACCGATGAGCACATTACTGTCTGGCAGGAGTGGAAAGTGTAATCCTGTAGGCTGCTTTTGACCGCGACAGGCATATTGTGTGAGGCGCTTTACCGACTCGGTCACCTGACTATCAAAATGTACTTGTGTGGCATATTGCCCTTGGGTATCTAAGTGAGGATTGGCCTTTGACCCCGACAGCGAGCGCACTGTTGCGGTAAACACCATCGGTTTTGGGCTATGCTCTGGGGGCGCGATACGTATTGGCTCGAATACAGGTATAATCGCCACCTTTCGCTGTGCCCAATTTACCATTTAACGAAAACGAATAACCGGCATTGGCTCCGGCTACGTTTCCTACCAGCGTGACTTCATTTTTACCTTGTTGATAGGCAAGCTCGAGATTACCGGTGCGCTCAAATTGCTCAGCAGGATTGTGTGCAGCAGGCTCAAAATAGCTACGCTGCGCCGAGCTGACCGAAGTTGGCG
>NZ_MBQA01000032.1:0-533 GCF_001709235.1 Pseudoalteromonas sp. BMB | reverse complement strand
ATAAGAGACAGCTTTCAGGGTGTGCAAACGATAGGGCGCCCTATCTCCAATACACAAGCATACGTACTAGATCAAATGGGGCAGCCGGTCGCAATAGGTGTACCGGGAGAGTTGCATTTATCTGGAGAAGGGCTGGCACGAGGTTATTTAAATCGAGTGGATTTAACCGACGAGAAGTTTATTGAGAATCCATTTCACCAAGTTAGCCCAGCTCACGGTCTGCGAATGTATAAAACTGGGGACTTGGTGCGTTGGCGAGAAGACGGCAATCTGGAGTATCTAGGACGTATAGATACACAGGTAAAAATCCGCGGTTTCCGGATAGAAATAGGTGAGATAGAAGCAAAGCTTAGTCAGCACGAAGGTGTGAAAGGGTGTGCGGTAATTACCAAAGGAGCCGCAAGTAATAAGCAACTGGTGGCGTATTATGTCAGCGAAAAGGATAGTCTGGAGTTGG
The DNA here is from genome assembly GCF_001709235.1 of Pseudoalteromonas sp. BMB. Lineage (NCBI taxonomy): Bacteria > Pseudomonadati > Pseudomonadota > Gammaproteobacteria > Alteromonadales > Pseudoalteromonadaceae > Pseudoalteromonas > Pseudoalteromonas sp. BMB. The sequence continues at coordinate 76 of NZ_MBQA01000032.1, read as the reverse complement.
ATGGCACCAGCTTGAAAGCGCACTTAGGAGCTACGTTACCCGAGTACATGTTACCGTCTGTCTCTTATACACATCT
>NZ_MBQA01000031.1:0-2898 GCF_001709235.1 Pseudoalteromonas sp. BMB | reverse complement strand
ATAAGAGACAGAGTTAATAAAGCGTTGGATGAGTATCAAGGTCAATCACCAATTCGAGGCGTTACCGACAAGCCCATCAAAGCCAAAGCCGATGAGTTGGAACCACCAAAAGGGAATGAGCTGCCGGGGACTAATGTTAAAAGTAAACGAAAATTTGGACCAGCAGATGGAGAAGTAGAGCCTAAATGGGGTAGTTTACTGCGCGAATATGGCGCTGGTGAACCTCCAAAAGACATGATAAACCCGCATGCCCATCACTCTGTTTTCAAAAAAGGGCGGGGCAAGAAAATGAGAGAATACCTCGATGAAAGTAAAGATATTTTAGAAAAATATGATATTGACTGGTATAGAGGACCCGAGAACCTTGGGTGGGCTCCAAACAAAAATCACAGTACAAAGGCTGCAAAAGCGGTGCGGGATTATCTCAAAGAAGCTGATAAAGTGGGAGCCACAAAACATGATATAGTGAAAGCACTGGAAGAGATTAAAAAACATTTTGCAAATGACACGATACATAAATTTTATTAGGAAACTTTGATGAACTTAACTGACTTAGAAACAATAATAGAACAGGCTATAAGAGAGTGCTTTTCTCAATTGAAATCACAACAACCAGAGAGCGAACTAATAGCATTTGGATTGTACTGCGATTCAAACTGTTCAAGTTTAGCTCCTTCTGCTAACTCTAATGATCACTTAAATTCATTAATTGAAGAAGATCCCGAAGACTCTACTTATTATAAATGGTCTCCGGGAGAATGGGATTTTGAAGGAGAAGGTTCCGAATACTTTCAAGAAATTTCCAAACAGATGACAGAAAGCCTGAATAAAGCTACATCCGATGCAATGCTCAATCAGCATAAACTTGATATTGCTCAAATAGCTGTAAACTCTCTAAAAGCGGTTAAAGACTCAGGATTTTTCAACGAATTAGGTATAAAACCGATTATTGTTTTCAGTATTCTTGACTTCGAAGACTCCGTTACAGAAAAAAGTTGGATCAAGTACCTAAATACTGAGACCGAATTTTTGGAGTTTGAAAGGTGGATAAACCAACTGTAGAGTCATCAGTTGTGGGGTCGGCAGTAAAAGGCGTAGGCAAGATCATCTTAAAAATACCGGAGAGTCCCTCTCTGCTGCGCTTGCAGTACTGCGGCTTTTTACCCAAAGAAAAGTCGGTAAAGGCGACCCAGTTAAATACCTAAGAAACATCAACTGGCAAGACCTAGGAAAACAATCCGCCACGGAAGTTAAAAACATCGTCAAAGGCCTACGCGATTCACTCGATGACATGTCCACCAGTTGGCACTACGACCTACTGCTCCCAGACGCCGCCATCGAAGGCATGCAAGCCACAGTAAAACGCCTAGACGATGTCACCCCCAAAATCGACCAGCATATGCAACAAGCCGCCCAAGAAATTGGGCAGCGAGTTAATAAAGCGTTGGATGAGTATCAAGGTCAATCACCAATTCGAGGCGTTACCGACAAGCCCATCAAAGCCAAAGCCGATGAGTTGGAGCCGCCAAAAGGGAATGAGCTGCCGGGGGCTAATGTTAGCATCATAGAGCTCGAACAGGGTAAAAAAGGTTCTTGGAATAAAACTCTCAATGGTAAACTTGAAGCAAATACAACATACAGAGTTGGATCATACGACTACAATACAGATGAGTTTGGTAGGGTTAAATCAGTGTCTGGAAAGCTTGATTTAGATACGGTTGATAGAAATAAGTATCAACAATCAAAAGCTGGAGCTACGGGTGGAATAAAGGATGGCCTTGTAGACGATGAAGGGGGACATTTAATTGCTACTATATTCAAGGGGCCCGGTGAACAAATTAACTATGCGGCCATGAATGGTAACCTCAACAAAGGCGCTTGGAAGCGGATGGAGAATAAGTGGGCTGAAGCGCTTAAGGAAACACCGCCCAAAGAAATTGATGTGAATATCAATGCCATATATGAAGAAAATAGTAAAAGACCAGTTGCATTCGATGTAACTTATATTATTGATGGAAAGAAGAAAACATTAACATTTTTAAATAAAGCTGGAGGATAAAGTTACTATGAATGACATTTATGAGGGAATAGCAAGTTACTTAATACAACAAGCGAGAACTGGTTGGGTAGTGATTATTGCTGAAGTAGAGTTTTTCGAGGATTCGGCAGAATTCGACATTACCTGCCAATATCCAGATAACACCATAGAAGATCTTGATAGTGGATTTCAGTTATTTATGAAATTTAAAGAGCTTTACAGAGTAACAACTGAAAACCCAGAAAATAAGTGGAATAAAGCTAAATTCATACTAAACCAGAGCGGTGAATTTAATATTGACTTTGAGTGGGATCAAGATCTAGCTGATGAAATAAAACGTTTGTCTTAGAATAAGTTAACAGCAAAGCAAAAATACAAATTTACTCAAGAATCAAGCTCTTTTTCACGACTTCACAGTTGAATTCGGGTTGAAGAATATGTTGATTTATTTCCAAAGTTTAACCGTATTCAACCTATCAAAGCTCGGTTTACTAAAATAGATTCTGATAGTGAGTTGGTTTTGACATTAATGTTTTATTTGGAATTGGTAGAAATGACACCAGCTTTGATTTTTTGACTGTTTTTTATATCGCAGTAGAACTTCCTAAGAATTACCGCTTATTGATACTGTTGGCGTTAGTAAAGTTATTTGCGTTGGTATCGGTCGCTCGTAGAGAGGACGCGTATTCATATGGTGGACAGATAAACAAGTTGATGTAAGTGCCGATCCGATTTACTTGCTCCACCATTCACTTCTTGACGAGCTTTAACGCATCCTCGTTTTAAAGAAAATTGTAGAGCTAACATCTAGCTTTACAATCCTTCCCATCTAATAGTAAAAGTCGGTGATTGCCGATGCA
>NZ_MBQA01000030.1:0-354 GCF_001709235.1 Pseudoalteromonas sp. BMB | reverse complement strand
GCATGGAGCAAGATATTGGCAGCAAACAAAGCGCCACTATGCCGAGTGTACCGCAAATTCAAGCGCTCTCTGAGAATGCTCGACTCTCACTGGCCGCCGATGGCATTGCCACCATGGCAAGCAGTACCATTGAGTTGTCTTATACCTATCAAGATGGCAGCCCAATTATGGGTGCGCCTTATACCATTCGATTTGCAAACGGCACAGCGCTGACCGGTAACTTAGATGACAGCGGTAAAGCAAAAATCGAAAATGCCCCGCCCGGTCAATACACCGTGCAATATGGTGAGGATAAACGCGATTACCTGCCAGAAGATAATCGCCCTAAAAACCCACTGTATGGAAAAATCACCC
>NZ_MBQA01000029.1:0-301 GCF_001709235.1 Pseudoalteromonas sp. BMB | reverse complement strand
GGTATAGATAACCATGGTTCTTGGAGTGCCAAAACAATAGACCGACACGCGGTTTACTTTAATGGGGATGGTGTTCACTCTAACTATGTAAGGGATGGAGATTCGTCCCGCTCTAGAAATACAAAATTGATGCCCACTAAAGCGAATACGACTTATGTAGTGACTTTTACCACCTCAGAGAATAATACGGTGTTAACTGTCTATCCGAAAGGTCACCCTGAGCAAGCTGTGAGTCAAACAGAAAGTACAGAAGATTGGTCTGATAAAGCAGGGTTAATTCTATATACCCATCCAAACCCAA
>NZ_MBQA01000028.1:0-710 GCF_001709235.1 Pseudoalteromonas sp. BMB | reverse complement strand
CCCCATTAAAGTAAACCGCGTGTCGGTCTAATGTGTTATCACTCAAAGAACCATGGTTATCTATACCACCATAAAAATAACTTCCTGCGGTTGAGGGACCGGTGGTTACTTCAAAGCTCATCAGCATGTTTTCGTTTAAATTAAAACGGTTGGAAGAGCGAAGTGATGGCCAAGAACTATCTGCAGCTAAACGGGTAAATGAAACACGGTTATCCTCTAACTTAACCGCTGCTAGCCCATTCGAGTTTATGTACGTATGGGTTTGCAGCCCACCGTTAAACTCATCGTGCGCAATCACATTTTCATATTCACGTTTTTCAACCAATTGCCCCATCGCATCATAACTGTAATGGGTCATGGATTTATCGGCGCGGATCTTGGGTGTGATAGGTCGTTTGCGATTGTTTATGACCGTCTTTGTTGTAAGTAAAGGTGGTCAAAGCTCCATCGGCTGAGAGTGACCCAACAACACGGCCTTGACCGTCGTAGTAAGTGTGGCTGATACGGTCTTCTGGCGACTCGGTAGTTCCCGCTTTTGCATAGCGGCGCTGTGCAATTTCATTGCCTGCTGCATCGTAGTAATAACGCGTGGTGTAACCTTCACCATCCGTTTTGGTTTCCAATTGGCCAGCTGCGTTGTAGGCCATTTTGGTGCTACGCGCACTGGTCTTTGAGGCTTGCTCGTTTAAGCCCGATAAACGCACTTCACC
>NZ_MBQA01000027.1:0-355 GCF_001709235.1 Pseudoalteromonas sp. BMB | reverse complement strand
TCAGATGTGTATAAGAGACAGCCTTATATGATGAGTCAGGTAATAAAGCGGCGGTTATCAGTAAAACGGGCGCTGTGACGCGCTTACACTACGACCGAGCTGGGCGCGTGACAAAGACCATTCAATATGCACCAAACGTGAACACGTCACAGTGGCTGTCATCGGGTGGCGCGATGTTGAAAACCCTTGAGCAACTGGATAATGACCTAAATGTCCATACTTATAATGGATCCACCCGAATCACACGCACACTCTATACCTTAGCGGGCCGGAAGCAATACGACATCGACGCTAAAGGCTATGTGACCGAGTACCTCTACAACGATAAAGGCCAGCTAACAGAGCAAAAGCAATA
>NZ_MBQA01000026.1:0-660 GCF_001709235.1 Pseudoalteromonas sp. BMB | reverse complement strand
ATCAACATAAATCCAGCAATTGCAGACAATATGGTGATTACCATTCGAAAAAGTATTAGGCTTGGGTGACGAACTACCGCAACTTTTTCACCGTCACAATTCCAAGCACCAAAGAGGCGTGTAGGGCCATCAAAATCATCTCTCGGGGCAAACGCGTCTTTACAGGGTTTTGCGTCTTTAAACTTACAGCCATTTAGTTCTTCAGCCTTGGCTAAGCGGTCCTCATAGGTTAAATAATAGAGATGATCTTTGGGTAGGTCTTCATAATATGCATCATCTAGGCAATACCCCATTAGTCTATCGCCATATGCATCTAGTTCTGCTTCTCGCTTCTCTTCTTCAGTAGCTCCTTTTTGATAGAGCACTTCTCTTTCTTTAGCCCTCTTTGCTAAATAATTACGTAACTCTTCATGAGTCATGTCCTTAATCTCTTTCACCACCAACTCCTTTTGATTAACTACTTAAAGCACTTGTAATACTAACGCCCTACCACACCTTCCAACGGTTTATTTGGCAATCATCAGCATCAAAGTACTTTTTCATTACCTCTGGAAATGGGCCGTTAAAGTGGGCGTTCTTATCGAGCTTATAGTGATACTCCATAATTTCGTAGTAATATTCTTCTATCGGTTGGGTAGTATCCATAAACCGATTTATCTG
>NZ_MBQA01000025.1:0-465 GCF_001709235.1 Pseudoalteromonas sp. BMB | reverse complement strand
CATGACACAGTCTAATTTAATCGCTATCGACTTGGCAAAAAACATTTTCCAAGTAGCACAGCTGAAAGGCAATAAACTCAAGTTTAATAAGCCAATGAAACGCGAACCTATGCTTGAGTTGCTAGCAAAAGCCGAGGGTTCAAAGGTTGTGATGGAAGCTTGTGGTAGTGCCCAGCATATTGCTCGCACAGCACTGTCACTGGGGCATGATGTCATGTTGCTTCCCCCTAAATTTGTTAAAGCGTTTAGGCAAGGCCAAAAAACCGATGCGAACGATGTCCTCGCCATTGCCAGTGCAAGCCAAGCATACAACGTGAAGCCCTGTAAAATCATGACGGTTGAAGAGCAAACGTTGCAGTCATTGAGCCAAGCGAGAACCTTAGTAGATAAACAAAAGACCCAGCTTTCAAATCAAATACGTTGCTTGCTATTAGAGTTTGGTGTTGTCATTAATCAAGGCGATGC